>NZ_CAWQTY010000193.1:0-24622 GCF_963897815.1 Xenorhabdus sp. Sc-CR9 | reverse complement strand
AATTTCCAGCTATCATCTGTTAACATTAGTCTTGGCATTTGGGGTAATTGTTTTGATTTTTGGCGAAACCATTATAACAGCCCCATTTGCTGCTTGCTTTTTATACCAAAAAGATCAACACGCTCTAATTATGATAAACGGAATATTTATCAAGAAGGCGTAGCGCCAATTTACAATACCTGCAAATAACCCGCCAATAATTGGCCCTATTGCCAGACCAAGCCCATTGATGCCAAATAGGATACCAAGTGCTTTTCCTTGTTCATTCTCATCAAATAAATAGGAAATAATGGCACCAGAAACAGTATAGAGAATGGCACAACCAATACCTTGAATGAATCTAAACACTGTGATAGTGGTAAAATTTGTCGCAAGGCCAACAAATAATGATGCGGCTCCAAATAGAAGTAATCCCCACATCAATATTTTTTTACGTCCACGGCTGTCAGCTAATGTTCCTGCGGGAACCATAAAAGCCGAGAGAGCAATCATAAATACAGAAGTCACCCATTGTGTTTCTCTCAATGGGGTATTAAATTCACGCCCAATGGCAGGAATAATCGTATTCACCACAGTGAGATCTATACACCCAAGGAAACTTGCGATACATATTCCGATTAATCCAGTATATTTTCGAGTTATCGTTACAGATTCACTCATTCGCTAGTTCCTTTTGCTCTATCGATAGCTTCAGGTTGAACAAAATTAGGTATTATTATAGCTAATGAATCACCAGTGCAGAGTGCATGCAAATGATGACATTTTAAGGATTTTACATCAATTTTTACTACTTTATCCATATTATCTCCTCATGAATTCAGGGGTAATAATATCCATAAAGTACACTTTTAAATAAATAACAAATAATCATGGATTTATTATGTTTTATTCTTAAAATAACTAAATAAAAACAACTTCATTTAAAATTAATAGGTTGGTTGAATTCTATTTTTATATTAATGAATTATCAATACTGAAAGTATTTTGTTTTTTCTGTGTCGTAATTACTTTATAAGATAATTTCTCAATTAAATCTATTTATTTGAAATAAATAGATTTATAAAGGTATTGTTTAGTTACTTGCTGAAGTAAATAAAGTCGGGAATGTTCAATGCACGGTTGCTAGTCATTTATACTATGCGAATGTGGTTAATGGTAACTCGGTTGTGCGTATCGAACATTTATCCGGAATATCTGAATTCAGCATTACACATGATGGAAAACATATCTCATATGCAAGTGTGCAACGAAATGCTCAAATTCTGATGAAAGGTGAATTTTTTATTTATTTATAACCCGAGTGATGAATTAGTCGAAGCTATGAAGGAAAACATAAAGGCTAATTTTGGGCTTTAGAGAAAAAAGAAAACGATTGTTGTTTGATTTGGTATAAATATGGGACCGTGGTCCCATGTCATTTAAATGGAGAAATTCATTAATTTTCCATCAGGTAATTTGACTCCCAGAGTCATTTCGCCGCCCATCGCTTCAATGTATTTTTTCAGTGTGGAAATTTTCAATTCATTTCCTCGTTGTTCAATAGCTGCAACTGATGATTGGGCTATACCCAGGTTTTTTGCTACTTGAGTTTGTGAAAGTGCTAATGCTTCACGAATTTGGTATAGTTGCGTTTCAAGCAACATTTCGGCTGCTTTTTCTTCTATTTTGGCTTGACTTTCTGGGCTACGTTTTGCCATCAGTTCTTTTAAAGTAGCCATGTCATTTCTCCAAATTGTTTAGATGGATTCTGAATTGTTCGTCAGCAACCTTAATCATATCCCGATAGAATGACTTTTGGTTTTTCCCTGCTTTATTTCCTGCGCAAAAAACAACAGCCTGACGTTCTGGATCAAATGCAAAAAATGCCCGGATTGGCATTCCATTGTGTTGAATTCGCAGCTCTTTCATATTTTGATATTGAGAGCCATATAGTGTATCAACATATGGTCTTCCCAACATCGGGCCAACTTGTTCCAGTAATTTCATAGCTGCTAACACATCTTCTTGTAATTCATTAGGTTGTGTATCAAGCCATTGATCAAATAACTCAGTTGTTAATACTTCTCACACGTGCAATCTTCCATTTATTATAGACTACAATCTATAGATATGTATTGTAGTCTATATGTTATAAATTGAAAGTTGTTTTTACTTAGAAATATCCACGCCAAAATAGTTCTCGGAGATGCGGGCATAGGTGCCGTCATCTTTCATCTCTTGCAGGGCTTTATTGATAGCCTCTACCAATTCAGCATCTCCTTTGCGCACCAATACAGCCGATTTACTGGCATCTGCTTGCTGAGCGACGATTTTCACGGGGGCATTAGGGCGCTGTTTTTTGAAGTCGAGGAATGACAGGCGATCATTCAATGTGGCGTCAGCGCGTCCGGTAACGACCAGATCAATTGCTTGATTAAACCCATCCGTACTGACTAAATTAGCGCCGTAAGAAGTTGCCAATTGTCCGTAGTTACTGGTCAGGGATTGGGCTGAGCGTTTCCCTTTAATATCCGCGAAGGTTTTAATCGCATCGTTATTATTACGGGTGATCAACGCCACTTGAGAGGTTGTGTAAGGAATAGAAAAACTGTATTTCGCCGCGCGTTCCGGGGTTACGCCTACTTGGTTGATCACAGCATCAAAACGTTTTGCATCCAGCCCTGCGATTAATCCATCCCATTTTACTTCCATAAATACAGGTTTGACGTTCAGACGCTTAGCGATCTCCTGTGCAATATCCACATCAAAGCCGGTCAGTTTGTTACTGGTATCGTGATAGGTAAAAGGAGGGTAAGTCCCTTCCGTACCAATCTTAAAGACGCCGGAGGCTTTTATGGCGTCAAAATCCTTGCCGGCATAGCTTGGAGTAGAAATAGCCAGGGCAGTCGCGCCTGCGAGTAACAGACTTAAAAGTTTTTTCGCTATGTTTTTCCGCATAAATTGTGTTTCTCCGCATAAATAATGTTGCTGATATTAAACGTGACTGCTTGCTATATTTCCCAATCCGGTAAGGTTTCTGTCAGGGTTGAGATAAATTCGACAGTACGCACCTTATTGGGACGAGTGAAGATAGTTTTTGCCGGGCCGGATTCAATAATCTCACCGGATTCCAGAAAGACGACATCATGGGCAAGATTAGCCGCCAATCGTAAATCATGCGTTGCCATTAACATGGTTGTGCCTTCTTCGGCCAAATGTTTCAAAACCGAAACCACTTCTTTGGATAATTCAGGATCAAGGGCTGAAGTCGGTTCATCACATAACAGTACCTTGGGTGATGGTGCCATTGCTCTGGCGATGGCCACGCGTTGTTGCTGACCGCCCGATAGTGTGCTTGGCCAAACATCGGTTTTGTGGGACATATCGACTTTTTTCAGCAATTCCATAGCGCGCGCCCTGGCGCGTTCACGTGGCCATTTCTGTACCCAAATCAGCCCTTCCATAATGTTTTCAATCACTGTCAGATGCGGGAAAAGCTGGAAGTTCTGGAATACCATGCCCGTTTGCAGGCTAAAGCGCTGGATTTCACGATGTGGCAGCCGCTCCTTATCATTAAACGTAATTTTTTCTTTGCCAAGCTCCAGCTTGCCCGCCTGCGGGATTTCCAACAAATTAATGCAACGCAGCAAAGTACTTTTACCACTGCCGGAAGGACCAATCAGTGCTGTCAGACTGCCTTCCTTAATTGTCAGGCTGATGTTTTTCAGCACTTTTTGCCCGTCGAAACTTTTTTCAATGTTGGTGAGCTGAATCATCTTTGACTTCCTTATTGCTATTTTGCTGGGCGAATTTCTTTTCCAACCGGACTTGCAGCGCGGATAACACCGAACTCAAAAGGAGATAGAGAATGGCGGCTTCGGTATACAAAATTAGCGGTTGATAAGTCACAGCAGCAATGCGTTGTGCCGCAAGGAACATCTCTGGCACGGTAATGACGGAAGCCAGCGAAGTATCTTTTACCAGCGAAATAAAGGTATTGGATAAGGGAGGAATAGAAACCCGTGCGGCTTGTGGCAGAACAATCCGACGCAGTGATTGCCACCAACTCATGCCGATAGAGTGAGAGGCTTCCCATTGCCCTTTGGGAACAGAAATCAATGCAGCGCGGATCACTTCGGAAGTATAAGCACCAACATTCAGGGTAAAACCGATAACGGCGGAGGTGAACGCTTCTAAAGTAATGCCCACGCTGGGCAGGGCGTAGAAAATCAAAAATAGTTGCACCAACAACGGAGTGCCGCGAATCAGCCAGACATAAAACCGCACTACTGCAACCATAGGCTTAGGGCCATATAGCCTGATTAAAGCAACGATAAACCCCAATGAGATCCCAAGTGCAAATGTAATTAGAGTGAGGGGAATGGTGAATGTCAGGCCAGCGTAAAGCATCGGCCACAGGGAATCCAGCGCTAAACTGAGCCATGATGGGATCATAGAACCTTCCTAATCGATTGATATCAAGAATATGTTTATTTTTTATTGGGTTGTTTTAATGATGATATGGCAAGAAAAGGTGAACGCTATATACAAGAAAGTTATAGCTTAGAACTTTAGGTAGATTTGGTTATATTGATAAATGTGGTAAGAAATAGAATTATAATAAATAACTTTATTTATTATCTTTTAATTACCTCTTAATAATTTTCATTATAGAAATAAATTGATAAATCAACGTGAGTTATAATAGTATGTCTAATTGTTAATTTAGAACATTTTATCGGAGTAATCTTAAGTTTATTATAAATGGTTAGTAAAATCATTAAATTAGAGATGACAGAGAAGATATAATGATAGGACTAATCTGATAAACTCATTGGCATATAAAATCTATGAATAAAAAATATTGCCTTCTATTTTAATTTAATATTTACTTCCTAAACTCCTTTCTTTTAAAGAAACCATGATGTGATCATCTGAGCTTTCTTACTTAAATGTCAACATCTATAAAGACTGCTTATTAATCCATGGGATAATATCAGTTATTGTGCTGTATTAGATTAATTTTTGGGTTTTGAAAATTATAAATAATATCTATTTAATTTATTTATATAATCAATAAATCTGTAAATGAATGGAGGATTTTTAATCTTTATTTATAACGACTCCTATCCGTAGAAAACAATCTCCTTGAAATAAGTATATCTTTTTTATTTTGTTTGGATGATTTTCTTGGTAAATGAATTTATGTTTTTATATTGTGGTGAGAAAATGAAAATTTTGTTTTTTAAAATAACTATCTTGGTAGTATTAATTAATAATATGTCAGTGGCTTTGGCGAATTTAAATAGTGATAATTCAATAACATTTGAAGATACAAATATTTCTTCGTCAGATTCAAAAATATACACTCTTGAACCAATAGGGTCTTCAAATATTTGCTTTACAAATGAACCTGGGGGTTGTGAGACTCTCAATTCTTTAGCTCTCGGGACATCAACTATAGGGCTTTTTGCCTCTAATAGTGTCGCGTTGGGTCGTTCAGTGATTGAAAAAAATACTAATCACAGTATTGCTATGGGGAAATCATTTGTTGGAAGGAATTCTCATCACAGCATTGCTATGGGCGAATCTCATATTTCTTATAATGCAGCATTTAGTGTTGCTCTGGCAAAAGGTAGAGTGACTAAAAAACAAGGTATTGCAATAGGTCTTGATTCTAAATCTGAACATGAGAATGCGGCTGCTATAGGAGCATATGCCAAAACAGACAGAGAAAATAGTGTCTCATTTGGTGATGAGAATGACCCAGATAAAAATAAACAGCTAACAAATATTGCGAATGGTACTAAAGATCAGGATGCGGCCACTTATGGCCAGCTGAAGAATCTGGAAACTTCAACTCAATTGGCAATGAAATCAATAAAAGCAGCGGCTACAAGTTCAGTGATAAATGCTAAAGCGTCGGAATTGGCGGCAGCACAGTCAGCGACAGATGCCAAGGCCTCGCAACGGGCGGCAGTGCAATCTGCGACAGATGCGAAAGCGTCGGAATTGGCGGCAACACAGTCAGCGACAGATGCCAAAGCCTCGCAACAGGCGGCAGCGCAGTCAGCTCAAGAAGCTAAGGCAGCAAAGCAGGAGGCAGTGACATCCGCGCAATCAGCGAAGATATCTGCAACAGTAGCAGACAATTCAGCAACAACCGCAGAAAAAAATGCAAATATAGCTGAAAATGCAGCAGATAGAGCTGAAAAAACCGCAACAGAGATGGATAAAAAAATTAACTTATCTGCGCAAAAAGCAAGCAAAGAGTCAGTTAAAGACGTAAAAGAAAAAACGGAACAATTAGACAAAAAAGTAGAAGAGAAGACAAAGCAGGTAGAAAAGAAAATCGATAATAAAGCCAATGAATTGTATAAATACGCTAAGAATTTAGACGCAAAATCTGAAGGTTACTATATTAACTCTGAAAAACGCTTTAACGCATTGGAAGCTGAAATTCGTCAAAGTGTTCATCAATTAGATATTAAAATTAATCGGGTAGAGAAACGCGCTAATGCCGGTATTGCCAGTGTTGCCGCAATGACCAATATTCCTTTCAGTAATTCCAATCGTTTTAGTATTGGTGTTGGATTGGGGCAATATCATGATGGGAGTGCGATTGCAGTTGGTGTTCAGGCTAAACTAACTGAAAATGTAAATATTAAGGCTTCTACAAGCTGGAATAATGCTGAAGGTGCGGTAATGGGGGCAGGGGTTGCAGTTGGTTGGTAATATACATGTAAGATAACCACTGAGCAGGCGCCGATGGCGCCTGATTTTTTTGCCTGATTAAAAGCGATATTGAACGCCGGCCGAAATAGTATAGCTAGTATTGCTCATACCTCCGACATTGTTATAGGTAACGATGTTGTCCGGCAAGCCCCATATAGGGTGTACTGAATTCTTGTTTGTAAGTGATTACGGGTTTGTTCTCAAATTCAGAGGATTTATTTTGATAAATTGCTCGTCCTCCTTTTGCGACCCAACTGAATTTAGTTTGTTGATAACCAAGAACACCACCGAGCTTGTAATTTGGCTGTTTCAGTATCCAACCTTTTAAATTAATATCAAATTCGCTGGCACTGTTCAGTTTGGTGTTTTCGTGATGCGAGTAGTGAGTCCATTTAGATTGATTGGGGTTTGTCCAATCATAATCATCCATTTTTCCGCTGTTGGATGGTGATGCGAACCAGCCGCGTGTGTTCAGGGTTAAATATGGCAGAGCGTCCCAGGATAGCTCACCTTTAATAATTGCAGTATGCTTAATTTTCCAATTCAATTCACTGTTCCTAAAATATTACTTTATTATCACAGTTTGTTGGTATGTTCCATTCTAATGAATAAAAGAATAGAGAGGGTTTCACTGTTTTATTTGTTTATAATATTGTAATTATTTTTTATATTTGTATAACTGATGGTTTGTTTTTAAATTCAGTAATAACAGATATGTCGGTTTTTGTGGTGTTATTGATAGGTTTTATGAACAAGCGAGAAAACAGCAAGATTGTGCTTTCAGATTATAATCTAAGAGCCTGCTCTGTAAGGCTCTTTTTCTAATTATTCAGCATTTTCTTCAGAGAAATATCTATCCCAAATTTTCTGATAAGTCCCGTCTGCTTTTATCTCGGCAATTGCGTTATCCACTGCTGTTTTTAATTCAGTATCATTTTTGCGAAGCAGTACGGCAGTTTTCGCCGCCTGGGTGTCAGCGGCAACAATTTTCACCGGCGCATCAGGACGATGTTTTTTGTAATCGAGATAAGACAGTTTATCGTTGATGGTGGCATCTGCGCGACCTGTGCTCACCAGTTCAATTTCCTGACTAAAACCGTTGGCACTGATAATGTCTGCACCATAATGTCTGGCGATCTGGGCAAAGTTATTGGTCAGGGTATGTGCCGATTTTTTTCCCTTTAAATCGCTGAACGTCTTAATGTCATTATTGTTTGTCCGGGTGATCAATACGGCTTCTGAAATCACATAAGGCTGGGAGAAGCTGTACTTTTTCTTACGTTCCGGCGTAATGGCGATTTGGTTCATCACTGCATCGGAACGTTCGGCATCAAGGCTACCAATCAGGCCATCCCATTTACCCTCAATAAATTCGGGTTTCACCTTCATACGCAGTGCGATTTCACGACCGATTTCCACATCAAATCCGGTCAGTTTTCCAGAAGCGTCATGATAACTGAATGGAGAATAAGCACCTTCCGTCCCAATTCTGAATATCCCCGTAGATTGAATATGTTCAAGAGTGGATTTTGCATAGGCAAGATGGGTAAAACCGAACTGGACAATGCCAACCAATAAGATATTGAGTAAGATTTTCATTCTATTTCTCCGAGAGAAAATATTTATTTTTAATAACTGTTTTCACTATAATGGAAATATAAAAGTCCTTATATATAAAATAATATTATATCATAGTGGTTTAGTGACATATAATTTCTGTTTAATACCTACAGTAAATGAGGTTTATTATTCTTTGTTGATTTTAATTAAATGGAAGTATGTCACAAATATTTCTGAAGAAATTGCCATAGCCTATAGCCTATAGCCTGATATATTTTTACTTTTTTATTCTTTCACATGGATCCCATGGGATATACCGATTACTCCATTATGTTAAACCCGATTTTTAATATAGTACATATAGGTGCCAAGTGTTAAGTACATTATTCAGAAAGGGTATGGTTCACTCTCTGCCTGTCTGTATCTCCTTCTTTCTTATTTTTGCGTCGATTGGCGCACTTTATCAAAGTCACGACGTTCCATTATTGGAAACATTAGTTGGGTCATTATTGATATATGCCGCACCGCTGCAGGTGGCTGCGGTAGGCTATCTGGCTGATGGTGCATTGTTTTCCGTGATCATTTTGGCCTTGTTGGTCAATTTTCGTTTTTTCCTGATGGCAATGGTGATGACGCAATATTTTCAGGGTATACCAAAACGAAATATTTTACTGTCGATGCTGGGATTTAGTGCCAGTACGTATACGGTGGCACATTCACATATCTCTGCGGAAAATATTGCGGACGGGAAATCTCAGTTTCATTTTTATCTGGGAGTTTCCATTCCTTGTTTTGTGATTACATTTTGTGCCACTTTATTGGGATATATTTCAGCAGAACATTTGAATTATGAGTCTCTTTCTCTGTTTTTAGTGATGTTGCTTCCTATTCATTTTGCGTCTTTAACTGCCAAACGCTCGGGCAAAGATATGTCTGTGCTGGCAACGATTATGGGTGGAGCATGTGCTCCGCTATTGAATGAAATTGATATCAAGTTAATGGACTTAGCGATCCCGATTTTGTGCGGGGTTGTGATTGCATTCATTGAGCGGAATATGAGAAAGGATGAAACATCATGATGCTGTTGATCATAGTCATGGGGTTAATAAGTTTTGTGTTAAGGGTGGCTCCTTTTCTGGTAAATAATAACCGAGCGTTTAAAGGGAAGAGTTTACTGATTACCTCACTGGATTATGCTATCTGTTTTATTTTGGGAACCATTATTTTCAATATCTCCTTTAATAATTTATCCCTGAGTGAATTAATTGAGCAATTTAATATTAAATATGTATTTGCGTTGATAACGCTTGTTCTGGCTTATTTTATCAGCAAATATACACATTCAATTTTAAAGAGTCTGGGATTTTCATTGGGCTTTTTTATGTTAGTGCAGTGGTTGTTGGGTTAAAAAGTGTATCCTTTTCCGTCGCGCTGAAATTCGGAATCCATTGGGTATATACGGGATGAAAAAACCACTGCAATTTTATTTGCAGTGGTTTGCATGAATAAACTTCAATCAGAATAAATTACAGTGCAGCGATAGTTTCTTTCTGCGCCAGTAATTTTTCTTTCGCGGCGTTGTTAGTTGCCAGCCGCTCACGCTCTTTTGCAACAACAGCTTCTGGCGCACGGCTGACAAAGCCTTCGTTAGCCAGTTTGCCTTCAATGCTGCTGATCTCTTTATCCAGCTTCTCGATTTCTTTATCCAGACGCGCCAATTCTGCCTCTTTATCTACCAAGCCAGCCATCGGGATCAGCACTTCAGCCCCGTTGATCAGTTTGGTGACAGAAACAGGGGCTTCTTCACCTGCTGCCAAGACGGTAACAGCAGAAAGACGGCCCATTGCCTGAATGAAGTTGAGGTTTTCAGTGACGCGGCGTTGTGCATCGTCATTGGCATCACGCAGCAGAACTTCCAGCGGTTTACTTGGCGCGATGTTCATTTCTGCACGAATGTTGCGTACTGCAATAATTGCCTCTTTGATCCATTCCAGATCGTTTAGTGCCAGTTCATCTACTTTCTCCGGATCGAATTCAGGGAAAGATTGCAGCATGATGGTATCCGCATCAATGCCTTTGACGACTTTCACGCGCTGCCAGATAGTTTCGGTGATGAATGGAATGATGGGGTGTGCCAGACGCAGCAAACCTTCCAAAACTTCAACCAAAGTATGGCGGGCCGCGCGGACTTCCGCTTCCGAACCTTTATTGATAGCGGGTTTGGACAATTCCAGATACCAGTCACAGAATTGGTTCCACGTGAATTCGTAAAGAATGTTCGCGGCGATGTCGAAACGGTAAGTATCCAGCGCTTCACGATAGGTTTTAACGGTCTGGTTGAACTCTGCCAGAATCCAGCGATCTGCCAGTGACAACGACATTTCGCCTCCGTTTTGGCCGCAGTCCTGTCCTTCGGTGTTCATCAGCACGAAACGGCGGGCGTTCCACAGTTTGTTACAGAAGTTGCGATAACCTTGCAGGCGCTTCATGTCCCAGTTGATGTCACGACCGGTAGATGCCAGCGCTGCCAGTGTGAAACGCAGGGCGTCAGTACCGTGGGCTTCAATACCTTCAGGGAACTGCTTTTCAGTGCGCTTGCAGATTTTCTCAGCTAGTTGTGGCTGCATCATATTGCCGGTACGTTTTTCCAGCAGATTTTCCAGTGAGATACCGTCAATCATATCCAGCGGGTCGATAACGTTCCCTTTGGATTTCGACATTTTCTGACCTTCGTCATCGCGGATCAGTCCTGTCATGTAGACTGTTTTGAATGGTACTTGTGGCTTGCCGTTTTCATCTTTGATGAAATGCATGGTCATCATGATCATGCGGGCTATCCAGAAGAAGATAATATCGAAGCCACTGACCAGCACATTGGTCGGATGGAAGGTTTTCAGGGCTTCAGTCTGCTCAGGCCAGCCGAGCGTGGAGAATGTCCACAGACCGGAGGAGAACCAGGTATCCAGCACATCTTCGTCCTGAGTCAGAACGATGTCTGAACCAAGGTTGTTTTCACAGCGGACTTCTTCTTCATCGCGGCCGACATAGACATTGCCTTGCGCGTCATACCAAGCCGGAATACGGTGGCCCCACCACAATTGGCGGGAGATACACCAATCCTGAATATCACGCATCCAAGAGTAATACATGTTTTCGTACTGCTTTGGTACAAACTGGATATCACCGTTTTCAACCGCTTCGATCGCTACTTTTGCCAGTGGTGCGGTGCGGACGTACCACTGGTCGGTCAGCATCGGTTCGATAACCACGCCGCCACGGTCGCCGTAAGGTACGGTCAGGTCATGTGGTTTGATCTCAACCAGCAGACCTTGTTTTTCGAATTCTGCCACAATCGCTTTACGGGCAGCGAAACGCTCCATACCACGGTATTCAGCAGGAATTTCAGTGGAGTAGAAGTCAGAAACTTCACCGTTGGTGTCGAAGACTTCTGCCGCTTCACGAATATCGCCATCAAAGCTCAGAATATTGATCATTGGCAGGCTGTGGCGTTTACCGACTTCATAGTCATTGAAATCGTGGGCCGGGGTGATTTTCACACAGCCGGTGCCTTTTTCCATGTCTGCGTGCTCATCGCCCAGAATAGGAATGCGTCGGTTTACCAGAGGCAGCAAGATCTCTTTGCCAATCAGATCCTTGTAGCGTGGATCTTCCGGGTTAACGGCAACACCGGTATCACCCAGCATGGTTTCCGGGCGTGTTGTGGCAACAATCAGG
This sequence comes from Xenorhabdus sp. Sc-CR9, assembly GCF_963897815.1. Taxonomy (NCBI): domain Bacteria; kingdom Pseudomonadati; phylum Pseudomonadota; class Gammaproteobacteria; order Enterobacterales; family Morganellaceae; genus Xenorhabdus; species Xenorhabdus sp. Sc-CR9. The sequence goes on along the minus strand of NZ_CAWQTY010000193.1, from coordinate 12,613 downwards.
TAATCCTTACCTTCAGCGGTTGTCGCGCCGTCAGCCAGCGGGTAGCGCAGATGCCACATGGAACCTTTAACTTCACGGTTTTCAACTTCCAGATCAGAAATTGCAGTGCGCAGTTTAGGATCCCAGTTTACAAGGCGTTTGCCACGGTAAATCAGATCTTCTTGATACAGGCGAACGAAAGCCTCTTTTACAGCTTTGGACAGGCCTTCATCCATGGTGAAGCGTTCACGCTCCCAATCCACGGAGTTACCCAGACGGCGCATCTGGTTGGAGATATTACCACCCGATTCCGCTTTCCACTGCCATATCTTGTCGATAAAGGCTTCACGCCCATAATCGTGACGGGTTTTGCCTTCTTCTGCTGCGATCTTGCGCTCAACAACCATTTGTGTCGCAATACCCGCGTGGTCAGTCCCTGATTGCCACAGGGTATTTTTACCCTGCATGCGCTGGTAACGCACCATGGTATCCATGATAGTCTGCTGGAATGCGTGCCCCATGTGCAGGTTGCCGGTGACGTTTGGCGGTGGAATGACGATGCAGAAACTTTCACGGCTGCTATCACCATTAGGCTTGAAATAACCGCTTTTTTCCCAGTGGTTATAAAGAGGTTGCTCTATCTCTGTCGGGTTGTACGTTTTATCGAGAGATGGCTCAGATTGCGTTTGGTTTGCGGGTGTCTTTTCCATTGTGTCTTGATATTTAATAGGTTGGCGGGGTTGCCATGGTCAAATTAAAGCCGACGCTACGATAGGATTTATATCGTTCGCGCGCTAACTGTTTCAGATTTTCATCAATAGGAACGAAGTCTATCACTTCATGGAAAGCTGTGGCAAAGTCTGCAAAGTGAGGGAGCAGTGTCACCAGCACATCGCGGGGAGCATTGCTTCTTTTTTGTGGCCAGCACAATTCTACAGGAGCGCCGTAACGAGGGCCTTCTCCGGCAAGATTGTGCGGTACAAATTGATTCGGCTCCCGTTGCCATAATGCTTCGTCCAGTTTTTCGGCCTGTTGCTGGCTCTCACAAGCAATCAGAACCCGTTTCCCTGCACGCCATTGGTCAGCGGCAAGCTGACATGCCAGCCATTCATGCGGTTGTAAATCGTCAGAAAACGATGATTGTTCCGGTAACCGCTTTTCCGGTGGTAGCTTTTCTAACAAATAGAAGGTGGCGTTTTTCATAGTTTCTTGGTTACAAGATTACGGGAAACCGTGACGGAAAAGGGTACTGCGTCTGCAATACCCTTAATTCCGTTTATTCCCTGAATACCTTTGATGCCACATTTTTATCGAATATCTTGAAATTATCGAAAAATATGTGGAGCAGGAACATTAATCATCAGAATTCAAACCTGAACGATTTAACAGGAATTGTGACAGGAGTGCAACCGGACGACCTGTTGCACCTTTTGCCTTACCTGAACGCCATGCTGTACCGGCAACATCCAGATGCGCCCAGTTGTATTTGGTCGCAAAGCGGGCCAGGAAAGCACCTGCGGTAATGGCACCGCCTGAACGTCCGCACGAGTTCACCATATCCGCAAAATTGGATTCCAACTGTTCGGTATATTCATCACCGAGCGGCAGGCGCCATGCACGATCCCCTGCTTGTTCTGATGCATTCAGCAGTTCGTGTGCCAGTGGGTTATGGTTAGACATCAAACCCGTGTAGTGACCACCCAGTGCAATGACACAAGCACCTGTCAGGGTTGCGACATCAATAACCAATTCCGGCTCAAAACGCTCAACATAAGTCAGCGCGTCACACAGTACCAAGCGGCCTTCCGCATCCGTATTTGTCACTTCAACGGTCTGACCGGACATGGTGGTTAAAATATCGCCCGGACGATAAGCCCGTCCACCCGGCATATTTTCGCAGCCAGCCAGAACACCGATGACATTGATTGGCAGTTGCAGTTCGGCAACAACGCGCATAACGCCGTAAACCGAAGCCGCGCCGCACATATCATATTTCATCTCATCCATGCCTTCGGATGGCTTGATAGAGATACCGCCGGAGTCGAAAGTCAGCCCCTTGCCCACCAGTACGATAGGTTTTGCATTGGTATCTTTGCTGCCTTTATACTCCATGACTGCCATCAGGGATTCATTCTGTGAACCTTGACCCACTGCCAGATAAGAGTTCATTCCCAGCTCTTTCATCTGTTCTTCGCCAATGACCTTGGTTGCCAGATTCTCGGCATTGTCAGCAAGCTGGCGTGCCTGTGATGCTAAATAGGCGGCATTACAGATATTGGGTGGCATGTTGGCCAGATCTTTTGTCGCCTTAATACCGGAAGCAATGGCAAGGCCGTGCTGAATCGCTCGTTCGCCGCTAGTCAATTCACGGCGTGTCGGCACATTGAATACCATTTTACGCAGCGGGCGACGCAGCTCATTTTTGCTGCTCTTGAGTTGATCGAAAACATACAGTGACTCTTTGGCTGTTTCGACTGCCTGACGGACTTTCCAGTAATTGTTGCGCCCTTTCACATGCAGTTCAGTCAAGAAGCAAACTGCTTCCATTGAACCTGTTTCATTGAGGGTACTGATGGTTTTCTGGATAATTTGTTTGTATTGACGTTCATCCAGTTCACGCTCTTTTCCGCAACCGACCAGTAAAATACGTTCAGACAGCACATTAGGAACATGATGCAGCAACAAGGTTTGACCGACCTTGCCTTCAAGTTCACCACGGCGCAATAAGGCACTGATATAGCCGTTACTTATTTTGTCAAGCTGCTCTGCGATAGGGGAAAGACGGCGGGGTTCAAATACGCCGACAATAATACAGGCACTGCGCTGTTTTTCCGGACTACCGCTCTTTACACTAAATTCCATGCGTTCTCCTGAATCTTAAAGACAAAGGCGGATACAATAGCTAAAATATCACGTTCCGCATTAATTCATCCCAAAGAAAGTTAACTGTTATGTTAAGCTAAGCATATTATTTTTTGGTACTTAGTTGACAATAAGTGTGTTCTAATTGGGAACCAATATATGGAATGCTTTGGTATCATTTTAGCGATGGGAAAGCCAAACTGACGCATATAAATGGTAGATATACGACGAAGTTAGCGACTTTCCTGCAAAAAGACAAGTTTTCACAGGCGTAATAAGCGTGATCATCATTAGATATCTAGTACGGGAAACCCTGAAAAGCCAAATCGCAATACTTTTCATCCTATTACTGATCTTTTTCAGCCAGAAATTAGTTGAGGTATTGGGTGCGGCGGTGGAAGGTAGTATTCCCGCAAATTTGGTTATATCGTTGTTAGGTTTAGGTGTGCCCGAAATGGCACAGCTTATTTTACCTCTGAGTTTATTTCTCGGGGTGTTAATGACGTTCAGCAAACTCTATACCGAAAGTGAAATCACCGTCATGCATGCCTGCGGATTGAGCAAAGGTGTGTTGGTGAAATCCGCTCTTATCCTTGCTCTACTCACATCAATGCTGGCGGCTGCCAACGTTATCTGGTTCACCCCGCTGTCTTCTAAATATCGAGCGCAGGTATTGGCGGATGCAAAAGCCAATCCAAGTCTTGCGGCGATCATGGAAGGGCAGTTCAAACCTTCCCGCGATGGCAATATGGTGCTCTATATTGGCAACGTGAAAGGCAGCACTTTTGAGAATGTATTCCTTGCCCAGCTTCGGCCGTCGAATGATCAACGTCCTTCGGTTGTGTTTGCGGATGGTGGGCATATGGAAGAGCTTCCGAACGGCAATCAGGTTGCAGTACTCCATAAGGGTACGCGTTACGAGGGTACGGCATTAATGCGCGATTTCCGCATCACCGAATTTATCAACTATCAGGCGGTGATTGGTCATCAGAGGGCAGATATCGATAACAACAAAGTCGAGCAAAAATCGCTTGAACAGCTTTGGCATGATACTGACAATGACTCCCGTGCAGAATTTCACTGGCGCCTGACATTGATTTTGTCTGTGCTGGTTATGGCATTGATGGTTGTTCCGTTAAGTGCCGTGAATCCGCGTCAGGGGCGTATACTCAGTATGTTGCCAGCGATGTTGCTCTATCTGATTTTCTTCCTGCTACAAAGCTCCCTGCGTTCCAATGGCAGTAAAGGCAAACTCGATCCTATGCTCTGGATGTGGCTGGTTAACGGCACATATCTGGCCTTGGCTGTTGTGCTGAATCTGTGGGATACCGTACCCATGCGCAAACTGCGTTCACGCTTTAAGAATCAAGGGGCGTCATAATGTTTGGGGTATTGGATAGATACATCGGCCGGACAATTATTCAAACCATCCTGATGACTTTGTTCATGTTGGTATCACTTTCCGGCATTATCAAATTTGTCGATCAGCTGCGCAAAGTCGGGCAGGGTGAATATACCGCTTTTTCCGCAGGTATTTATACCCTGCTGAGTGTTCCCAAAGATATCCAGATCTTCTTCCCGATGGCAGCCTTGCTTGGTGCATTACTGGGTTTGGGGGCACTGGCTACACGCAGCGAGCTGGTAGTGATGCAGGCTTCCGGCTTTACCCGCCTGCAAGTAGCAGGTTCTGTCATGAAAACGGCGATCCCGCTGGTTTTGCTGACGATGGTTATTGGTGAATGGGTTGCTCCGCAAGGGGAACAGCTCGCCCGTAATTATCGATCCCAAAAAATGTATGGCGGTTCTCTGATGTCCACGACCAAAGGTTTATGGGCAAAAGACGGACAGGATTTTGTCTATATTCAGAGCGTGGCTAAAGATAATTCTCTGAACGGTGTTAACATCTACCACGTTGATGAAAATAGAAAACTGTTGTTCGTGAAATATGCTGCCTCAGCGGTATATGACAAAGATAATCAGCAATGGAAGTTATCTCAGGTTGAAGAGTCTGATTTAATGCAAAATGGCCAGATTACGGGTTCACAACGTATTTCTGCGGATTGGAAAAGTCGGTTGACACCAGAAAAGCTGGGCGTGGTTTCCCTTGATCCTGAAGCACTCTCTATTCGTGGCCTGCATGAATACATTACATATCTGAAACAGGGTCAACAGGATGCCGGGCGTTACCAGCTCAATATGTGGAAGAAAGTCTTTGCACCATTATCGGTTGCGGTGATGATGCTGATGGCACTCTCCTTCATTTTTGGTCCGCTGCGTAGTGTTCCAATGGGATACAGAGTAATTGTGGGTATCAGTACGGGCTTCTTTTTCTACGTCCTGAATGAAATATTCGGCCCACTCAGCTTAGTTTATAGCATGCCACCGATATTGGGGGCGTTGCTGCCAAGTTTGTTGTTTTTTTGCCTGAGTGTTTACTTACTTCTGCATAAAAAACAATAAATAACTGAAATTTATATTTCGCCCCTTATTTTTAATAAATAGTGGGGCGATTTTTTTTGGATTTTTTTATCTTTATTCCGTAATGTAATACAGGAACTCACTCACTTCCAGAACTTGGTACGTTTGCTTTTTTTATTTAAATAGAAGGGGAATAACAATGAGGGAATTAAAATATTATCCAGAGGATTTTTATACCTTTGAAGATAAATATCGAGGTATCAAACGACTGAATATCTGTGGGCATAGTAGTTATTACAAAGATGGTTTTATGCTGTGCCTTTGGATACTGATATTCCTCATGAATCCGTTTGGTACTATCATGGAATGAAGATTACTGATGAAAGACAAATCCCCTGAAAATAATGTTATGAATAATCATAGTATTATATTATCAATGCTCTGATTTTAATTTAGTGTTGTTCTTGGATTCACATATTAATTTAACCCAGCGCCTCTGAATCTGCTACTCTTTAACGATAAGCATTCTATTACTCTGCATAATAAATAATTTTACTTTACATCTTTATTAAATCAGTTATTTGTATAGAAGCTGTTTTTGCTTTTTAAATAAAATCATTAACTGTCATGGTTTTGATGGAACATCAACTAAAAATCATGATTTTTCTGAAGCTATCATATTGCAACAAGGCTGAGCTTCACACCAAGCAAAGCTTAGCCTATCTTTTTAGCGTCAAAAGTATATTACGCTAAACTTGGTTATGATTACGTGCTAACGCCGCAACTAATTCATTAACTCCACTTGTCACACGACTGAATTTACTTTGTTCTTTGCGCGTCATTACCACAAATACACCGATATTCTTCTCAGGGATCATCGCCATATAGGTATTGAACCCGCCGCCGCCGCCAGTTTTCTGGTAAATACCGGGAATCTCGTCTTTGGCATCCATATATACCCAACCAAGCCCGATACCATCCGCCGGACCTGCAACATCCATTCCTTTAATCGACTTTAGATCAGCACGCTTGAAGTAAATACCCTGTTCACGACTGGCAGTCTGCTTTCTCAACTGACTCTGAGAAGATAAAAATTGCTGCATCCAGCGTTGCATATCTGAGGGGGTGGAATAAATACCGCCACTGCCTGCTGCTGCAATAGTATTGACGCAAGGGCTGGGTTTAATTCCAGCCATCAAACGGGCACATTGGGATTGCGTGGGCATCAGTGTTGTATCTTTCATGCGATAAGGCCGGGTGATCTCCTCTTGCAGAAGGCGGACATAAGATTTTCCGGTAGCTTTGGAAAGAGCGTCAGCCAATAAATCATAAGCCAGATTGGAATACGACGCTGTTGTGCCGGGTACGGCATCTAATCCTGCGGTTTTCAGCCAAGTCCAACGGTTTGATTGAGTAGGCCAGATAAACACCGGTCGTCCCCACTTTCCGCCAGGTTGTTCCCGTGGCAACCCGCTGGTATGGCTTGCCAGATGGTACAGCCGGATTGGTTGTCCTGATCCATAATCTGGAATATGAACACCGTAATTCGCATACTTCTGCAACGGATCAGTAATTCTGATACGTTTTTTCTGTGCCAGTTTGATCATAACCTCAGTAGTCATCAATTTGGTAATTGAAGCAATGCGAATCACAGAATCCTGACGCGGCTTAATACCACTCCCTGGATAAGTTTCCCCAAAACTGCGATGTACAACCTGATTATTATCGATCACTACCATAGCCATCCCCGAAGGCCGGCCTTCATCGAAAATGGATTGTGAATATTGATCAACCAGAGTAGTAGCTATTTTTTTGATAGTGTCATTACCCTCAAAAACTTCCCATTTTGCAGATTGCGCATTGGATTGCTGAAACTTGTTCTGGTGTGCATTGCCAGAATCAGCACAAGCCGAAATAGCCCATATTAGGGTGGAAACTGCACACAGTTTATATAGCCGTTTTTTCATTTTTGGATTAACCAATCAGGAAGCATTCAAGTAGGGAACAAAGCCGTTATTTTTTTTTCTTAAGCAGCGCCATAATGGCCCCGATAACGACACCTAACAGAATGCCTGTAAAGATCCAACTGATAATACTCATGATAATTTCCCTCATAGCAGTGAATAATTTTGAATTATATAAGGAGTTTATAGGTTGTCTATTAGCAGAAGAGAATTGTGGAGAGGGAATTTGTGTGACATGACGTTAGGATGGTAGTGTTTTGAACTCTCCTGATGAAAAAATGCCTAAAGCGATTCTTTTTTCGACACTTGAACAAGATTGAAAGGATAAGTGTTGCGAATGCTCTTCTGACAGGTATAATGGCCCCCGTTCTCCGAACCCTTCAGTGCCGAAGTGGCGAAATCGGTAGACGCAGTTGATTCAAAATCAACCGCCTTCGGGTGTGCCGGTTCGAGTCCGGCCTTCGGCACCATATAAATTAAGACGCTAATAAAAAGAAGCGTCTTTTTTTATATCTGAAATTCACGTTTTTCAAAGCATTTCATAAAATTTTAGTCATCAGAACTATCATGAAATCACCTACATTAAGATTTTTGTAAGTATAGATACTATGCTCCCATATTGATAATACGAGTTGGTGCTATTGTTACTGGAGGATGTCATGAGACTTTCGGATTTAGGAAATAGAATTTGCGTTATAGGACCTTCGAATAGCGGTAAATCTACGCTTGCGAATGCGATCTCAAGGAAATGTAATCTGAAAGCGATTCATCTGGATCAGCTCTTTCATTTACCGAATACTAACTGGCAGGAACGTTCCGTAGATGAATTCGTTTTATTGCACGACATGGCAATAAAAGAGGAGAGTTGGGTTATAGATGGGAACTATAGTAAATGCCTGTCGCAACGCCTATCCAGAGCAACAGGAGTAATCTTATTAGATGTTTCAACACCATCAAGTCTGCTACGTTATGTAAACTCTTTCAACGCAACCGCTATGGTGGTCTGGCGGGCAATAGGGACAGCATTAAATGGAAAATGATTCATCATATCTCTGTTGTCACACCAACAAGCAGGAAACGTTATGCTGCGTTGTTTGAACAATTGACCATACCCAAGATCAAACTGACTTCTATTAAAGAGATTAAGGAACAATCTGATAAATGGGGGCTTATTAGGTAGTTTTTTCCGCCATTCACATTATTCCATTACATACAGATAATAAATGAGAATATGGTCAATAAAGCCTTTCGTGTAATGGATGATGATTTTCCGATCAATCTATTTACATTGTGTTTGACTTGGTAATCATTCTATTTTTATAGAAATCAAAAGTAGAATTTAGTTTGCCTATAAAGTGTTGCTTTGATATATCATAAATTAATGTCATATTCGCCTATTATGATTATAAAAACCCTGCTATTTGTTGAATATTCTTGTAATTTACTCAATGATATGGCAGGTTTTTTATTGCATAAAATCCATCGGTCAATTTTCATTACAGGTAGCAGGTACAGCAAACTATCCGGATTTTTCCCGTTTCAGTATCTGATTTAAGCAAATATTTGATAGTTTTTTTACTCTGTATGATTGGCTAGAGAATCTAAATCTGAAATTTTTTTTAGCAGATTTAAGTAATCAGGCTTATGCTCAAGGAGCCAATGTAATATTTTAGGATTATTTAGTAACTTTGTAATGTGGGATTTTATAATAACTAATTTAAGTGTGTTTGCACCATAGTGTTCTTCATGTTTTTTAGTTTCTGTTTGAACTAGTGCCATCTCTTTTTCTAGTCTTATAAGATTTCTTTGTATGTCTGATTTCTCTTTTTTTATATTAGAATTTTTCAGTAGTGCATCGGGAGTAGCATGGAGTAAAGATGACGCAAATTTCACTGAGAAGTTATCAATACTTATCATTATATTTGCTGATTCAATTTGTCTTAATGGTTGCATTTTCTTTAAGACATCTAAGCTTGCTATTGGTATATGTTTATCCGACAATAGTGAAGTTACTTCAGGAGTTATTCCTTTTGTTATCCGAAAACGACTTTTAAGTGCTTCCTGTGATATATTTAATGCTATGCTTAATTTTTCTATAGAAACCCCTGAACTTATGGCCTTTTGCAGCATTTTTTGTTCTTCTATTACGGTTAAATGATTTACATGCTTATTGGGTGTATAAGAATCGTTGATAGTTGATACAATACAACTGGCTTTTTCTATTCCTAAATCTTTCATTACTTCAACTCGTAGGTGTCCATCTAAAATTTTTATACTTTTTCCATCATTATCGAAATAAATAATAATGGGTTCTATTAAACCAATTTCGTTTATGGATGATTTTATTTGATTGTATTTTATGCTAATCTTTACGTTTTCAGGTAAAGATTTACTGGCTGTCATTTTATCTATAGATATATCAATAAGATTGTCATTAAAACATACTTTAATCATGGATTAATCCTTATGAGGTTGAGCCGTATCAATAATTATTGAAGGAATGCTGGTTAAATTTTCAGTGGTCAATATTTCATTGAACGATGGTTCTAAAAGTAATTCACTAAGAATTTGTTTGGCTAATATTAAATTCTCCATGACGTATTCAGATTTAGTCTGGAGTAATCTGTGTTCTTCAACATTTTTTTGGTATATAGATCGCAGTTCTTCGGTGCTGATCTTTTGGCTATTTTGGTGGTATAAATAGTCATGGCTTGCACTACCTTTATTTCCTGAACTCCTTATTTCTAAAATTTTCTTTATTGTTGATACATTTTTGTTAGTTATCAATCCATTATTATATGCATCTATGAGTAAGTTTTGATTGTGTTTGTCATCAGATCTTGCGAACCTAACAGCCAGAGAAAGAGGTATTTGGCCTCGCTCGACAGCTGATAATAATTTTTGCTCCCCTTTCTCTAATAATAGAATAACACTTCTAACCCAACTTGAAGAATAACCAATAATAGATGCAATTTCATTATCACATATTCCGTTATTTTTCATATCTCTAATTCTTTCGTATAACTCGGTGGCTCTTGGTTTTCTCCTGGCTACATTCTCGCTAAGACTCATGATGTAACCATCTTCCTCGTTAACATCTTTAATTATAGCTGGAACATGTGTGTTATTTAGATTATATATGGCTTCCATTCTTCCTTGTCCACATATCAAAGAGTATTTATATTTTTTATCTTTAATTCTCCTTACTATTATAGGCTTTCGTAGCCCACTGATATCAATGTTATCCTGAATTTCTTTATGTATAAATTTATTGCGTTGTCTTGGATTGGAAATTTTTATTAAGGAAATGTCTATCATTTCGATATGATTATCGTTTTGGTTTTTTATCTCTTTCATATATACTCCATTACTTCTCGTCTAGTTAATATTTCAAAGAAAATATTTAAATTGTCATATCTATAAAGCTCAAGGAATATTGGATTTTTCTCTTTTATAACAAACTCTTCATAAATAATGTCTAATTTTGGGAGTATGTAATAATCAACGGGGTTCTGATTTTTACTATCCATTCTTATTACAATCGTTATTTCCGAATCTAATATGTTTTCAAATCTCACTTTCCATTTTAATTTCCCTGTTTTTGTTTTTATGCAACGTGAAGTTACTAATGAAATTGAAAGCTCGTCGTTGATATTTAATAATGAATTTTCTTGTTTATTGATAAGGCAATTTTTTGACTTTATCGATTCTATAAAATCATCTATTATGTTTTTTAATTTTTCTCTTAAAATAGCATTTTCTTGGATAAATGAGTAATCGTGTTCAGGTTTATATCCAATTAAAGTATAGGCTCTTATTAGACCTCCAAACCGGGACTTGAATACAGAACTTGAAGGGCTAGTCTCATCTTCATCTATTATAAAACCACTTAATCTTCCTTTTTCTGCTAGTTTTTTTCTGAGATAATTCAGTAGATCTTCATTTGTTAAATGTTTACTCCTGTTTTGAATTATTTGTTGAGCCAGAAAGAATTTTTCTTTAGATATTATAGCTTCAAATGCATTATCGCATCTTATCCACTCATTTCTTGGGTTTTTAATGAGTTTTTGTTTAAGCTTAAAAGAAGTTTTATTATAAATGTTATTACCTATATATTTTTCGTTTGTCAGTATCTGATGGACTTTTCCTCTGGTCCATACACTATTATTTTCGGCAGGTATTCCTCTTTTATTTAGCTGTACTGCGATAAGATACTCTGGAATATTTTGTAAAATGAATTGATCATAAATATAAATTACAATCTCTATTTCATTTTTGGGACCAGGAGTTAATATAACTCTGTCTGTTTGGATGCTTTTTCTCTGCCCATATTCAAGGATTAGTTTGGGTTCGTGTCTTTCATTTATTAATTGCCTTCTCAACCCATATCCAGCCATTCCTCCTTGATGATAGCCTCGTTTTATAAGATTGGCCTGACCAGTAAAAACTTTTTCTGATAAGTTTTTACTGTAAGATGCAGCTCCATATCTGAGAATAGGCAAAGCCAATATGTTTATTTCAGGATGATCATCGGACAAGGATTCCGCACAATAAATTATCTTAACATTATGTGTTTTTAAAATGTAACTATAATGAGCCGCTTCATCAGGATCAGGAAAGCGTCCAAAACGGCTTACATCATAAACTAATATTGCAGTCAGCTCGATATTATGGTTGGTGACATCTGCAATTAGTCTTTTGAAAGCATTACGGCCAGATAGTGTTACTCCACTCTTTCCTGAGTCATCATAGGTACGGATAATGACCATATTGTGCTGTTCAGCATATCGTTGAATATAAGCCGATTGGTTTTCGATAGAATATTTTTGGTGCTCAGTTGACATTCGAAGATATTGAGCAACTTTAACCGTTTTATTGTTTACGTCATTCATTCACTATCATATCCCGCTATGAGCAGAAGTCATTTTGATTGAAATATAGACTAATTCAATATTTTTTGTGGAATTTGAAAGTTTTTCTGACTGTCGATGATAGTTAGAAATGATAGGAGTAGCGGCTAGTCAGCACAAATTTGTTAATAAGTTTGTTTTAATTATTTTTATCGATATTTAAATTGAGTAGAAAATATAAATTATTTTTTAATGAAATATTATCAAATAGAGTTATTTTATAGTAAGTTAATTGTCGTATATTTGCTATTAAGATTGTCGTGTTTTTGCTACGTTTATCAAACACATTTTAGGAGTAAATAACTATGACTATCAAGGCTTTTATTCAATCGCGATTGAAACGCTCTAAGAGATAAATAAGATTTCAAAATAGTAGATCACTTGAAGGGAACTCAGTCCGATTTTCGCGATCTGATTAATCGCCAAATCAAAACAAATCCCAAAATGGACTGAGTCATGCCAATCATAACATCAATACCC
>NZ_CAWQTY010000192.1:0-25126 GCF_963897815.1 Xenorhabdus sp. Sc-CR9 | reverse complement strand
AACTGCTGGACGAAGGCCGTGCAGGTGAGAACGTAGGTGTTCTGCTGCGTGGGACTAAGCGTGACGAAATCGAACGTGGTCAAGTATTGGCTAAACCAGGTTCAATCAAGCCACACACAACTTTCGAATCAGAAGTTTATATCCTGAGCAAAGATGAAGGTGGGCGTCATACTCCATTCTTCAAAGGTTACCGTCCACAGTTCTACTTCCGTACAACTGACGTAACCGGTACTATCGAACTGCCAGAAGGCGTAGAGATGGTCATGCCAGGTGACAACATCAACATGATCGTGACCCTGATTGCACCAATCGCAATGGACGAAGGTCTGCGTTTTGCAATCCGTGAAGGCGGTCGTACTGTAGGTGCTGGTGTTGTTGCTAAAGTAATTTCTTAACCTTTGATTATAAAAAGATTATAAAGAAAGGGGGGCTAAAGCTCCTCTTTTTTATTTTAAGCCGCCAATATTGGTGGCTTTTTTTGATCTAAAAATAAACAAAAACAATAATTGAAATGAGATTAATTTCTATTTACTATTCTACGATAACGCTTGTTGCATAAGCATGATTATTTTTATTTAGGCATGCTTATTTAATTAGTCTAAACAGTTATCAAGTATATAAATAGTTAGAAGAGTGCTTCCATGTATGTCTGTCTCTGCAATGTGATAAGTGACAAAACGATACGTGATGCTGTGCATCAGCGACATGTTCGTTCTATCCGGGAATTAAGAAACTTTGTTCCTATAGGAAGTGATTGTGGGAAATGTATAAGGCAAGCTCGTGAGATAATAAATGAGGAGATAGCCTTACTGTCCCCAATGAATAATGTTGCTTAAATAGAAAACAATTTACTTGCAATTACTCTGCTAAATTAGTACTACATTATAGTAACTGGAAGCGGAGGAACTTGTTATGAAAGGTGATAAAAAAATAATTGCACATCTGAACAAACTTCTTGGTAATGAACTTGTTGCTATTAATCAGTACTTTCTTCATGCTCGGATGTTTAAAAATTGGGGATTAATGCGTTTAAATGAGGTCGAATATCACGAATCTATTGATGAGATGAAGCACGCTGATAAATTTATTGAGCGCATTCTCTTTTTAGAAGGTGTGCCAAACCTACAGGACTTGGGGAAACTTAATATCGGAGAAGATGTAGGAGAAATGCTGCAATCGGATTTGGAATTAGAGTTATGTGGTGCGAAGGATCTCAGGGAAGCAATCGCATATGCCGATTCAGTCCATGATTATGTCAGCAGGGATTTGATGATAGAGGTACTTGCTGATGAAGAAAATCACATAGATTGGCTGGAAACTCAACTTGAACTCATTACTCGAATTGGAATACAGAATTATATTCAATCTCAGCTCACTGAAGAAGAATAGCCATATTTTTGCCGCCCTATAATTTGATGTATATAGGGCGCTTTTCTTCTATCTCCCTTCTTCTTTCTCTCTTCAATAAGCCCTTTTTTGAATAGATTTCATCCTTAATCTTGCTTTGTGAGTAAATTCACGTATAATACGCGGGATTACCTACATAGTAGGGCTGATTTATAATCAGTAATGTGTGGTGAATGCCACCATTTAAAATACTCCCGATATGGGGGTTACACATTGAACGATTACACTCCCCCGTCAATCGAAATGGGTGCGAGGAGTAATTATTTACGTTTATAAAATAGTTGGAGCTCTGGTCTCATGCAGAACCAAAGAATCCGTATACGCCTGAAAGCATTTGATCATCGTTTGATTGATCAATCAACTGCGGAAATCGTAGAGACCGCTAAGCGCACTGGTGCGCAGGTTCGTGGTCCGATCCCGCTGCCGACTCGTAAAGAGCGTTTTACCGTTCTGATTTCTCCGCACGTTAACAAAGATGCGCGTGATCAATACGAAATTCGCACTCACAAACGTCTGGTTGACATCGTTGAGCCAACCGAGAAAACCGTTGATGCTCTGATGCGTCTGGATCTGGCTGCCGGTGTAGACGTGCAGATCAGCCTGGGTTAATCAGGTCATTGAACGATTGAGAGGTTGAAACAATGATTGGTTTAGTCGGTAAAAAAGTGGGTATGACTCGCATCTTCACTGAAGATGGCGTTTCAATTCCTGTAACTGTTATCGAAATCGAAAATAACCGTGTAACTCAAGTTAAAAGCAAAGAGACTGACGGTTATAGTGCAATTCAGGTAACTACTGGTAGCAAAAGAGCTAACCGTGTTAATAAATCTGAAGCAGGTCATTTCGCTAAAGCTGGTGTTGAAGCTGGCCGTATCCTGCGTGAATTCCGTCTATCAGAAGGCGATACAGAATTTACTGTAGGTCAAAGTATTAGCGTTGAAATTTTCGCTGACGTTAAAAAAGTCGACGTTACTGGTACATCTAAAGGTAAAGGTTTCGCTGGTACTGTTAAGCGCTGGAACTTCCGTACTCAAGATGCTACCCATGGTAACTCCTTGTCTCACCGTGTTCCGGGTTCTATCGGTCAGAACCAGACTCCGGGCAAGGTATTTAAAGGCAAGAAAATGGCAGGCCAACTGGGTAATGAGCGTGTAACCGTTCAGAGCTTAGATGTAGTACGTGTTGACGCTGAGCGTAACCTGCTGCTGGTCAAAGGTGCTGTTCCAGGTGCAACGAACAGTAACCTGATCGTAAAACCGGCTGTCAAGGCGTAACGTCGAGGAGATAGGAATGGAATTGGTAATGAAAGACGCGCAAAGCGCGCTGACTGTTTCCGAAACTACCTTCGGGCGTGATTTCAATGAAGCGCTTGTGCATCAAGTAGTTGTTGCGTATGCAGCTGGTGCTCGTCAAGGTACTCGTGCTCAGAAAACTCGTGCTGAAGTTTCTGGTTCAGGTAAAAAACCATGGCGTCAGAAAGGCACTGGCCGTGCGCGTTCTGGTTCTATTAAGAGTCCAATTTGGCGCTCTGGTGGTGTAACTTTCGCAGCGAAGCCACAGGACCACAGTCAAAAAGTTAATAAAAAGATGTACCGCGGTGCTCTGAAAAGCATTCTGTCAGAATTGGTACGTCAAGAACGTCTGATCGTTGTCGAGAAATTCTCTGTTGAAGCACCTAAGACTAAGTTGCTGGTACAGAAATTGAAAGAAATGGCTCTGGAAGACGTGCTGATCGTCACTGGCGACGTTGATGAGAACTTGTTCTTAGCAGCTCGTAACCTGTATAAGGTTGATGTTCGTGATACAGCAGGTATCGATCCAGTAAGCCTGATCGCCTTCGACAAAGTGGTTATGACTGCTGAAGCTGTGAAGCAAGTTGAGGAGATGCTGGCATGATCCGTGAAGAACGTCTGCTGAAAGTACTGCGCGCGCCGCACGTATCTGAAAAAGCTTCTACAGCGATGGAAAAAACCAACACCATCGTTCTCAAAGTTGCGAAAGACGCGACTAAAGCAGAGATCAAAGCTGCCGTACAGAAACTGTTTGAAGTTGAAGTTGAAGGTGTAAACACTTTGCTGGCTAAAGGTAAAGTGAAACGCCACGGTCAGCGTATTGGTCGTCGTAGCGACTGGAAAAAAGCTTACGTCACCCTGAAAGAAGGCCAGAATCTGGACTTCGTTGGCGGCGCTGAGTAAGTCGGAGGAGTAAAAACAATGGCAATTGTTAAATGTAAACCTACGTCTCCGGGCCGTCGCCACGTTGTTAAAGTGGTTAACCCTGAGCTGCATAAGGGTAAGCCTTATGCTCCGTTGTTAGAAAAAAACAACAAAACCGGTGGTCGTAACAACAATGGTCGTATTACCACTCGTCATATCGGTGGCGGCCATAAACAGCACTATCGTCTGATTGACTTCAAACGTAATAAAGACGGTATCCCTGCTGTTGTTGAACGTCTGGAATATGATCCAAACCGTTCAGCGAATATCGCGCTGGTTCTGTATAAAGACGGTGAGCGTCGTTATATCCTTGCGCCTAAAGGCTTGAAAGCGGGTGATCAAATTCAGTCCGGTGCTGATTCAGCAATTAAGGCTGGTAATGCTCTGCCAATGCGCAATATCCCGGTTGGTTCTACTGTTCACAACATAGAAATGAAACCAGGTAAAGGTGGTCAGCTGGCTCGTTCAGCAGGTGCTTATGCTCAGATTGTTGCACGTGATGGTTCTTATGTAACTTTGCGTCTGCGTTCTGGTGAAATGCGTAAAGTACTGTCCGACTGCCGCGCTACTTTAGGCGAAGTTGGTAACGCAGAACATATGTTGCGCGTTCTGGGTAAAGCCGGTGCAAGCCGCTGGCGTGGTATTCGTCCTACCGTTCGTGGTACGGCGATGAACCCAGTAGACCATCCACATGGTGGTGGTGAAGGTCGTAACTTTGGTAAACACCCTGTAACTCCATGGGGCATCCAGACCAAAGGTAAGAAGACCCGTAGCAACAAACGTACTGATAAATATATCGTACGTCGCCGTTCTAAAAAATAATTAGAGGATAAACCATGCCACGTTCTCTCAAGAAAGGTCCATTTATTGACCTGCACTTGCTGAAGAAGGTAGAGAAAGCGGTGGAAAGCGGAGACAAAAAGCCTATTAAGACTTGGTCCCGTCGTTCAACGATCTTTCCTAACATGATCGGTTTGACCATCGCTGTCCATAATGGTCGTCAGCATGTTCCAGTTTTTGTTTCCGACGAAATGGTTGGTCATAAACTGGGTGAATTCGCGCCGACCCGTACTTATCGCGGCCATGCGGCCGATAAAAAGGCTAAAAAGCGCTAAGGTAGGAGGAAGAGATGGAAACTATCGCTAAACATCGCCACGCTCGTTCTTCTGCTCAGAAGGTTCGTCTCGTGGCTGACCTGATCCGCGGTAAGAAAGTGTCGCAAGCTCTGGAAACTCTGACCTATACCAACAAGAAAGCTGCTGGTTTAGTGAAGAAAGTACTCGAGTCTGCTATTGCTAACGCAGAACACAACGATGGCGCTGACATCGATGATCTGAAAGTCGCGAAGATTTTCGTAGACGAAGGCTCGACCATGAAGCGTATTATGCCTCGTGCCAAAGGCCGTGCAGATCGTATCCTGAAGCGCACCAGCCACATTACTGTGGTTGTGTCCGATCGCTGAGACTCTGGAGACTAGCAATGGGTCAGAAAGTACATCCTAATGGTATTCGTCTGGGGATTGTCAAACCTTGGAACTCTACCTGGTATGCGAATACCAAAGAATTCGCTGACAACCTAGACAGCGACTTTAAAGTTCGCCAGTACTTGAATAAAGAACTGGTTAAAGCATCTATTTCACGTATTGTTATCGAACGTCCTGCGAAAAGCATCCGTGTGACTATTCACACTGCTCGCCCAGGTATTGTAATCGGTAAAAAAGGTGAAGACGTTGAAAAACTGCGTAAGGCTGTAGCGGATATCGCTGGCGTTCCTGCGCAGATTAATATTGCCGAAGTGCGTAAACCTGAACTGGACGCAAAATTGGTTGCTGACAGCATCACTTCACAGTTGGAACGTCGTGTTATGTTCCGCCGTGCGATGAAACGTGCTGTACAGAACGCGATGCGTCTGGGCGCTAAAGGTATCAAAGTGGAAGTCAGTGGCCGTCTGGGCGGTGCTGAAATCGCGCGTACTGAATGGTATCGTGAAGGTCGTGTACCTCTGCACACTCTGCGTGCAGACATCGACTACAATACTTCTGAGGCGCACACCACCTATGGTGTAATCGGCGTTAAGGTATGGATCTTCAAAGGTGAGATTCTGGGTGGTATGGCTGCAGTTGAACAGGCGGAAAAACCGGCTGCTCAACCTAAAAAGCAGCAGCGTAAAGGCCGCAAGTAAGGAGAGTCGCTGATGTTACAACCAAAGCGTACAAAATTCCGCAAAGTGCACAAAGGCCGTAACCGTGGTCTGGCTGCAGGTGCGGATGTTAGCTTCGGCACTTTCGGTCTGAAAGCTGTGGGCCGTGGTCGTCTGACTGCTCGTCAGATCGAAGCGGCACGTCGTGCTATGACCCGTGCAATTAAGCGTCAAGGTAAAATCTGGATCCGTGTATTCCCAGACAAGCCTATCACCGAAAAGCCACTCGAAGTGCGTATGGGTAAAGGTAAAGGTAACGTAGAATATTGGGTTGCCTTGATCCAGCCCGGTAAAGTTCTGTATGAAATGGACGGTGTGCCTGAAGAGCTGGCTCGTGAAGCATTCAAGCTGGCAGCAGCGAAACTGCCTATCAAAACCACCTTTGTTACTAAGACGGTGATGTAATGAAAGCACAAGAGCTGCGCGAAAAAAGCGTTGAAGAGCTGAACACTGAGCTGCTGAACCTGTTACGTGAACAATTTAATCTGCGTATGCAGGCGGCAAGTGGCCAGCTGCAACAGTCTCACCTGTTGAAACAAGTGCGTCGTAATATTGCACGTGTTAAGACTTTACTGACTGAGAAGGCGGGTGCGTAATGACCGATAAAATCCGTACTCTGCAAGGTCGTGTTGTAAGCGATAAAATGGAAAAATCCATTGTTGTTGCTATTGAACGTAAGGTGAAACATCCTCTGTATGGTAAATTCATCAAGCGTACGACCAAACTGCACGTACATGACGAGAACAATGAATGTGGAATTGGTGATGTAGTGGAAATCCGCGAAACCCGTCCACTGTCTAAGACTAAATCTTGGACTTTAGTTCGCGTCGTAGAAAAAGCGGTTCTATAATAGATCGCTGTATCGTATAAAATAAACGGCTCAAAAAATAACGGGGCCGTTTATTTTTCTGTCCATCGCGAAGATGTGGTGTTATAATGCCGCGCCCTCGTAGTATGGGATATTGAAACGGCCTCTTTAAAAATAAAGTGGCTCAGTAGTAGTTGACATTTAGCGGAGCACTAAAATGATCCAAGAACAGACTATGCTGAACGTGGCCGACAACTCCGGTGCACGTCGCGTAATGTGTATCAAGGTTCTAGGTGGCTCGCACCGTCGCTACGCACATGTCGGTGACATCATTAAAATCACTATCAAGGAAGCAATTCCTCGTGGCAAAGTGAAAAAAGGTGATGTCCTGAAAGCGGTAGTGGTGCGCACCAAGAAGGGTGTTCGTCGCCCGGACGGTTCTGTCATTCGCTTCGATAGCAACGCTTGTGTATTGTTGAACAACAATAGTGAGCAAGTTATCGGTACGCGTATTTTTGGGCCGGTAACTCGTGAACTGCGTAATGAAAAGTTCATGAAAATTATCTCTCTGGCACCTGAAGTACTCTAAGGAGCAGGCAATGGCAGCGAAAATCCGTCGTGATGACGAAATTATCGTGCTGACCGGTAAAGACAAAGGTAAGCGCGGTAAAGTAAAACAGGTTCTTTCTTCTGGTAAAGTTCTTGTTGAAGGTATCAACTTGGTTAAGAAACATCAGAAGCCAGTTCCGGCTCTGAACCAACCAGGTGGCATCGTTGAAAAAGAAGCAGCTATTAATGTTTCCAATGTTGCAATCTTTAACACAGCAACCGGCAAGGCTGACCGTGTAGGTTTTAGATTCGAAGACGGCAAAAAAGTACGTTTCTTCAAATCTAATAACGAAACTATCAAGTAATTTGGAGTATACGATGGCGAAACTGCATGATTACTACAAAGACGAGGTAGTCCAGAAACTGATGACTCAGTTTGGTTACCATTCTGTCATGCAAGTCCCTCGGGTCGAGAAGATCACCCTGAACATGGGTGTTGGTGAAGCGATCGCTGACAAAAAACTGCTGGATAACGCAGCAGCTGACTTAACAGCAATCACTGGTCAGAAACCTTTGATCACCAAAGCTCGCAAATCAGTTGCAGGCTTCAAAATCCGTCAGGGCTATCCAATCGGCTGTAAAGTAACCCTGCGTGGAAAACGCATGTGGGAGTTCTTTGAGCGCCTGATTTCTATTGCTGTACCACGTATTCGTGACTTCCGTGGTTTGTCCGCTAAATCCTTCGATGGTCGTGGTAATTACAGCATGGGTGTTCGTGAGCAAATCATCTTCCCTGAAATCGATTACGATAAAGTGGATCGTGTACGTGGTCTGGATATTACTATCACCACTACTGCGAAATCTGATGATGAAGGCCGCGCACTGTTGGCTGCGTTTAACTTCCCGTTCCGCAAGTAAGGCAGGGTACTCATGGCTAAGCAATCAATGAAAGCGCGTGATGTAAAACGTGCGAAATTAGCTGAGAAATTCTTCGCAAAACGCGTTGAACTGAAAGCGATCATCTCTGATGTAAACGCATCCGATGAAGACCGTTGGAATGCTGTTCTCAAGCTGCAAACACTGCCACGTGATTCCAGCCCTTGCCGTCAGCGTAACCGCTGCCGTCAAACTGGGCGTCCGCATGCATTTTTGCGGAAGTTTGGGTTGAGCCGTATTAAAGTCCGTGAAGCCGCTATGCGCGGTGAAATTCCGGGTCTTAAAAAGGCTAGCTGGTAATTGTCACCAATTGAATCACGGGAGTAAAGACAGATGAGCATGCAAGATCCGATCGCGGATATGCTGACCCGTATCCGTAACGGTCAGGCCGCGAATAAAGTTGCGGTCACCATGCCTTCCTCCAAGCTGAAAGTGGCGATTGCCAACGTGCTGAAGGAAGAAGGTTATATTGAAGATTTTAAAATCGAAGGCGACATCAAGCCAGAACTGGAAGTGACACTGAAATACTTCCAAGGTAAGGCTGTTGTAGAAAGCATCCAGCGTGTAAGCCGCCCAAGTCTGCGCATCTATAAGAAAAAAGATGAGCTGCCACAAGTTATGGCTGGTTTGGGTATTGCTGTTGTTTCTACCTCTAAAGGTGTTATGACTGATCGTGCAGCTCGCCAAGCTGGTCTTGGTGGCGAGATTCTCTGCTACGTAGCTTAATTCGGGAGGAAAGAATGTCTCGTGTTGCAAAAGCACCCGTCGTCATTCCTGCCGGCGTAGAGGTTAAACTCAACGGTCAGGTTATTTCGATTAAGGGTAAAAACGGCGAATTAAGTCGTGAAATCCACAACGCAGTTGAAGTTACACATGCGGATAACCAACTGACTTTCGCTCCACGCGAAGGCTTTGCAGATGCTTGGGCTCAGGCAGGTACAACTCGTTCTCTGCTGAATGCAATGGTTATCGGTGTTAACGAAGGTTTCACTAAGAAGCTTCAACTGGTGGGTGTTGGTTACCGTGCAGCAGTTAAAGGCAACGCAGTTAGCTTGTCTTTAGGCTTCTCGCATCCGGTCGAGCATCAACTGCCAGTAGGCATCACTGCGGAATGCCCATCACAAACTGAAATCGTACTGAAAGGTGCCGATAAGCAGGTGATTGGTCAAGTTGCGGCAGATCTGCGTGCCTATCGTCGTCCTGAGCCATATAAAGGCAAGGGTGTTCGTTACGCCGATGAAGTCGTGCGTACCAAAGAGGCTAAGAAGAAGTAAGGTAACACTATGGATAAGAAAGCAGCTCGTATCCGTCGTGCGACCCGCGCACGCCGCAAGCTCCAGGAACTGGGTGCAACTCGCCTGGTGGTACATCGTACCCCTCGCCATATTTATGCGCAGGTTATCGCACCAAATGGTTCTGAAACTCTGGTGGCCGCTTCTACAACAGAAAAAGCTATCAGTGAACAACTGAAATTTACTGGAAACAAAGAAGCCGCAGCAGTAGTTGGTAAAATTGTTGCTGAACGTGCTCTGGAAAAAGGTATCATGAATGTATCCTTTGACCGTTCTGGTTTCCAATATCATGGTAGAGTCCAGGCACTGGCAGATGCTGCCCGTGAAGCTGGCCTTCAGTTCTAAGGTAGAGGTGTAAGATGGCTCACATCGAAAAACAAGCTGGCGAACTGCAGGAAAAGCTGATCGCGGTAAACCGCGTATCTAAAACCGTTAAAGGTGGCCGTATTTTCAGCTTTACCGCACTAACTGTAGTTGGTGATGGTAACGGTCGCGTTGGTTTTGGCTACGGTAAAGCACGCGAAGTTCCGGCAGCAATCCAGAAAGCGATGGAAAAAGCACGTCGCAATATGAAAATCGTCGCACTTAACAGCGGCACTTTATACCACCCAGTGAAAGGCTCTCACACCGGTTCTCGCGTGTTCATGCAGCCTGCTCACGAAGGTACAGGTATCATCGCCGGTGGTGCGATGCGTGCTGTTCTGGAAGTGGCTGGAGTTCGTAACGTTCTGGCTAAAACCTACGGTTCCACTAACCCGATCAACGTGGTTCGTGCAACTCTGGACGCTTTGGACAGCATGAAGTCTCCAGAAATGGTCGCAGCTAAGCGTGGCAAATCCGTCGAAGAAATTCTGGGGTAATGACCATGGCTAAGACTATTAAAATCACTCAAGTTCGCAGCTCAATTGGTCGTTTGCCTAAACACAAGGCAACTCTGACTGGCTTAGGTCTGCGTCGCATTGGTCATACTGTTGAACGTGAAGATACACCAGCTATTCGCGGTATGGTCAACTTGGTTTCCTATATGGTTAAAGTTGAGGAGTAACAGATGCGCTTAAATACTCTGTCTCCGGCTGAAGGTGCCAAGCACGCGTCTAAACGTGTAGGTCGTGGTATCGGCTCTGGTCTGGGTAAAACTGGCGGTCGTGGTCACAAAGGTCAGAAGTCTCGTTCTGGCGGTGGCGTTCGTCGCGGTTTCGAAGGCGGTCAGATGCCTTTGTATCGTCGTTTGCCAAAATTTGGTTTCACTTCACGTAAGGCAATGATCACTGCAGAAATTCGTCTGTCTGATTTTGCTCATGTTGAAGGCGATGTAATCGATCTGAATGCACTGAAAGCTGCTAACATTATTGGCCCTCAAATTGAATTCGCTAAAATAATGCTTTCTGGCGAAGTTAATCGTGCAGTAACTGTGCGTGGCTTGCGTGTTACTAAAGGCGCCCGCGCTGCAATTGAAGCTGCTGGCGGTAAAATTGAGGAATAAGTAACAGATGGCTAAACAACCAGGATTAGATTTTCAAAGTGCCAAAGGCGGATTAGGCGAGTTAAAACGCAGACTTTTGTTTGTCATTGGCGCTCTAATTGTTTTCCGTATTGGTTCTTTTATTCCAATCCCTGGTATTGATGCCGCTGTGCTTGCCAAATTGCTCGAGCAGCAAAGAGGCACCATCATTGAAATGTTTAATATGTTCTCTGGTGGTGCTTTAAGCCGTGCTTCTATCTTTGCACTGGGTATAATGCCGTATATTTCTGCATCTATCATTATCCAGTTGCTAACCGTTGTTAATCCTCGTTTAGCAGAGATTAAGAAGGAAGGGGAAGCTGGTCGTCGTAAGATTAGTCAGTACACCCGTTATGGCACATTAGTGCTGGCAATATTCCAGTCAATCGGTATTGCTACTGGGTTGCCGAATATGCCTGGAATGCAAGGGTTAGTTATTAATCCTGGTTTTGCATTCTATTTCACGGCTGTTGTA
The DNA here is from genome assembly GCF_963897815.1 of Xenorhabdus sp. Sc-CR9. NCBI lineage: Bacteria > Pseudomonadati > Pseudomonadota > Gammaproteobacteria > Enterobacterales > Morganellaceae > Xenorhabdus > Xenorhabdus sp. Sc-CR9. The sequence goes on along the minus strand of NZ_CAWQTY010000192.1, from coordinate 13,743 downwards.
AGTCTGGTCACAGGAACTATGTTCTTGATGTGGCTAGGTGAGCAGATTACTGAACGAGGTATCGGAAACGGTATTTCAATCATAATCTTTGCTGGTATCGTTGCGGGTTTACCGCCTGCAATTGGTCACACCATCGAGCAAGCTCGGCAAGGCGATCTGCACTTCCTCCTGTTGCTGTTGGTTGCAGTATTAGTGTTTGCTGTGACTTTCTTCGTTGTTTTCATGGAGCGTGGTCAACGTCGTATCGTTGTTAACTATGCTAAACGTCAACAAGGTCGTAAAGTTTTCGCGGCGCAAAGTACGCATTTACCGTTGAAAGTGAATATGGCTGGGGTTATCCCCGCAATTTTTGCTTCCAGTATTATTTTGTTCCCTGGTACCATAGCCTCTTGGTTTGGTGGAGGTACAGGCTGGAACTGGTTGACAACTATTTCTATGTATTTGCAGCCAGGTCAACCGCTTTATGTGTTATTATACGCATCTGCAATCATCTTCTTCTGTTTCTTCTATACGGCTTTGGTATTCAATCCAAGAGAAACAGCAGATAACCTGAAGAAGTCCGGTGCATTCGTACCAGGAATTCGTCCGGGAGAGCAAACGGCTAGGTATATCGATAAAGTAATGACTCGTCTAACCTTAGTTGGTGCGTTATATATTACTTTTATCTGCTTAATCCCGGAGTTCATGCGTGACGCGATGAAAGTTCCATTCTATTTTGGTGGTACTTCCCTACTGATTGTAGTTGTCGTTATCATGGACTTTATGGCTCAAGTGCAAACTCTAATGATGTCGAGTCAGTATGAGTCTGCATTGAAGAAGGCAAACCTGAAAGGATATAACCGCTAATGGTTTGCTTGAGAAGTTACGGAGAGTAAAAATGAAAGTTCGTGCTTCCGTCAAGAAATTATGCCGCAACTGCAAAATAGTTAAACGTAACGGTATCGTTCGTGTAATTTGCAGTGCAGAGCCTAAGCATAAACAGCGCCAAGGCTAATTAATCGCATATTTTTCTTGCAAAGTTGGGTTGAGCTGGCTAAATTAGCCAGCCAATCTTTTTATCTGACAGCAACATTATTTGAGTATCCTGAAAACGGGCTTTTCAGAATGGTGTTGCGGTGAATAAATATTGTAGGAGTGCATAGTGGCCCGTATAGCAGGCATTAACATTCCTGATCAGAAACATACCGTAATCGCGTTAACCTCGATTTACGGTATCGGCAAAACCCGTTCACAGGCTATCTGTGAAGCAACAGGTATTGCTGAAAATGTTAAGATCAGTGAGCTGTCTGAAGAGCAAATTGACAAGCTGCGTGACGAAGTTGCTAAATACGTTGTAGAAGGTGATTTGCGTCGTGAAGTAACCCTGAGTATCAAACGTCTGATGGATCTTGGTTGCTATCGTGGTTTGCGTCATCGTCGTGGTCTGCCAGTTCGCGGTCAGCGTACTAAGACCAATGCACGTACCCGTAAGGGTCCGCGTAAACCGATCAAGAAATAATCGGGGTATTGAATAATGGCAAAAGCACCTATTCGTGCACGTAAGCGTGTAAGAAAACAAGTCTCTGACGGTGTGGCTCATATCCATGCTTCTTTCAACAACACCATCGTTACTATTACTGATCGTCAGGGTAATGCGCTGGGTTGGGCAACTGCCGGTGGTTCCGGTTTCCGTGGTTCTCGTAAATCTACTCCGTTCGCGGCTCAGGTTGCAGCAGAACGCTGTGCTGAAGCAGTAAAAGAATACGGAATTAAGAACCTGGAAGTTATGGTTAAAGGACCTGGTCCTGGCCGTGAGTCGACTATCCGCGCATTAAATGCGGCTGGTTTCCGCATCACTAATATTACTGATGTGACTCCGATTCCTCATAACGGTTGTCGCCCACCGAAAAAACGTCGCGTTTAATACGTTTTCGTTTTTAGGATTGTTGGAGAAAGAAAATGGCAAGATATTTGGGTCCTAAGCTCAAGCTGAGCCGTCGCGAGGGTACAGACCTTTTCCTGAAGTCTGGCGTTCGCGCGATTGACACCAAGTGTAAATTAGAACAAGCACCAGGACAGCATGGCGCACGCAAACCGCGTCTGTCTGACTACGGTGTACAGTTACGTGAGAAACAAAAAGTTCGTCGTATTTACGGTGTTCTGGAACGTCAATTCCGTAACTATTATAAAGAAGCGACTCGTCTGAAAGGCAACACAGGTGAAAACCTGCTGAATTTGCTGGAAAGTCGCTTGGATAACGTCGTTTATCGTATGGGCTTTGGCGCGACTCGTGCTGAATCACGTCAAATGGTAAGCCATAAGGCTATCATGGTAAATGGTCGCGTTGTTAACATCGCTTCTTATCAGGTATCCCCGAATGACGTAGTCAGCGTTCGTGAAAAAGCGAAGAAGCAGGCTCGCATTAAAGCAGCCTTAGAGCTGGCTGAGCAGCGTGAGAAACCAACTTGGTTGGAAGTTGATGCTGCGAAGATGGAAGGTATGTTCAAGCGTATTCCTGAGCGTACTGATCTATCCGCTGACATTAACGAACACCTGATCGTCGAGCTTTACTCTAAGTAAAGCTTAGCACCAAAGAGAGGACACAATGCAGGGTTCTGTGACAGAGTTTCTAAAACCGCGCCTGGTAGATATCGAGCAAGTCAGTTCGACGCACGCCAAGGTGACCCTTGAGCCATTAGAGCGTGGCTTTGGCCATACTCTTGGCAACGCACTGCGCCGTATTCTGCTTTCGTCTATGCCGGGTTGTGCGGTGACTGAGGTTGAGATTGATGGTGTACTGCATGAGTACAGCACCAAAGAAGGTGTACAGGAAGATATCCTGGAGATTCTCCTCAATCTGAAAGGGCTGGCGGTGAAAGTTCAGGGTAAAGATGAAGTTATCCTTACCTTGAATAAATCTGGCATTGGCCCTGTGACTGCAGCCGACATCATCCATGATGGTGATGTCGAAATCGTCAAGCCGCAGCACGTAATCTGCCATCTGACTGACGAAAGCGCTTCCATTAGCATGCGTATTAAAGTTCAGCGCGGTCGAGGTTATGTGCCGGCTTCTGCCCGAATTCATTCGGAAGAAGATGAGCGTCCTATCGGTCGTTTGTTAGTAGATGCTTGCTATAGCCCAGTAGAGCGTATTGCCTACAATGTTGAAGCAGCTCGTGTAGAACAGCGTACTGACTTGGATAAGCTGGTTATCGAGATGGAGACTAACGGTACAATCGATCCTGAAGAGGCGATTCGCCGTGCAGCTACCATTCTGGCTGAACAACTGGAAGCTTTTGTTGATTTACGTGATGTACGTCAACCGGAAGTTAAAGAAGAGAAGCCAGAGTTTGATCCGATCCTGCTGCGCCCTGTTGACGATCTGGAATTGACTGTCCGCTCTGCTAACTGCCTTAAAGCAGAAGCTATCCACTACATCGGTGATCTGGTACAGCGTACCGAAGTTGAGTTACTTAAGACACCTAACTTGGGTAAAAAATCTCTTACTGAGATTAAAGACGTACTGGCTTCACGTGGACTTTCTCTGGGCATGCGTCTGGAAAACTGGCCACCGGCAAGTATTGCTGATGAATAACTAGATCACAGGTTAAGGTTTTACTGAGAAGGATAAGGTCATGCGCCATCGTAAGAGTGGTCGTCAATTGAACCGCAACAGCAGCCATCGCCAAGCTATGTTCCGCAACATGGCAGGTTCTTTGGTTCGTCATGAAATCATCAAGACGACTCTGCCTAAAGCGAAAGAACTGCGTCGCGTCGTTGAGCCGCTGATTACTCTTGCCAAGACCGACAGCGTAGCTAATCGTCGTCTGGCATTCGCCCGTACTCGTGATAACGAGATCGTGGCAAAACTGTTTAATGAACTGGGTCCGCGTTTTGCGAGCCGCGCTGGTGGTTACACTCGTATTTTGAAGTGTGGCTTCCGTGCTGGTGACAATGCTCCGATGGCATACATCGAGCTTGTTGACCGCGCAGCTGAGTCTCAGACAGAAGCAGCATCTGCAGAGTAATCTGTAGAAGCGTAAAAGACCGGGTATTATCCCGGTTTTTTACTGCTCTTTAATTTTCTTCCTACATAATCTTCATCTTATTTTTCATTGACTAATCTGCAAATTTATCCTGTACGAGTGATCTTTTAATCTATTCTGATAGTATTGTTCTTACTTTCTATACGATGGAGATATCTCATATGTATCGTATTGGTCAGTTGGCTAAATTAACAAGTGTTACACCTGATACTATCCGCTTTTATGAAAAGCAGGGCTTAATGCTCCATGGAGAAAGAACAGAGGGAGGTTATAGACTTTATACGGAACAAGACTTACAGAGATTGCGTTTTATCCGTTATGCAAAACAATTGGGTTTCACACTGGAAGCAATTATGGAATTATTGTCAATCAGAGTAGATCCCGAACACCACACATGTCAAGAATCGAAACAAATCGTTGATTCAAGATTGCAGGAAATTGAAAAAAAACTATTGGAAATGCAAAAAATGCGTGATTCTCTGAAAATGCTGAGTGACGCGTGCTGTGGTAGTACGCATGTCAGCACATATTGTTCGATATTGGAGATTTTAGAAGAGGGAGCAACGAATAAATAATTTTTCTTTATTATTCTGTATGCTGAGAGTACAATTTGGCTGTTTATGATCAGTTAACGATCTGAACAAATTAATAATTTTATTAATCAATTATTTTTAGAGGCTATTATGACAACATATCGCCATAAAAAAGGCATTATTAAAGATAACGCTATAGAAGCTCTCCTGCACGATCCTTTATTTAGACAGAGAGTAGAAAAAAATAAGAAAGGTAAAGGAAGTTATAGCCGCAACGCTAAACATGGTAAAAGCGATGGTTGGGAGGCCAATGATAATAATTTTCTCAAGTTGTTATCATTGGCCTTCTAACTTATTAAGTAAACTATATTTAACGGGATATTTTTAAAGGAAGAAAGGGCTAGGCTGGAAAAGTTTTTCCACTTCAGGAACGAATTTTTTATCAGTAATAAACATAATTACATGGTCACCTTGTTGAATAATACTGTAATCATTGGCAATAATGACTTCTTCACTACGGACAATCGCACCAATTGTTGTTCCAGATGGTAGTTTGATATCCCTTATCTTACGCCCAACTACTTTTGATGTATGTTCGTCACCGTGGGCTATCGCTTCGATAGCTTCAGCGACTCCTCGCCTTAATGAAAACACACTGACAATATCCGCTTTACGAACATGACCAAGTAATGCTGATACCGTAGCTTGTTGCGGGGAAATAGCAATATCAATGACCCCACCTTGTACTAAATCGACATATGCACTACGTTGAATAAGAACCATTGCTTTTTTGGCTCCCATTCTTTTTGCAAGCATGGCTGACATAATATTGGCTTCATCGTCATTTGTTAATGCAATAAAAACATCAACTTGTTCAATATGTTCTTCAGCGAGTAATTCTTGGTCTGAAGCATCCCCATAAAACACAATGGTATTGTGCAATATTTCTGCTAGTTCTATAGCCCTTTCTTGGTTGTGCTCAATTAGCTTGACACTATAATCCTGCTCAAGCCGTAAGGCTAAGCCAGCTCCAACATTGCCTCCACCAACTATCATTATGCGCTTATACGGTTTTTCAAGTCGTTGCAATTCACTCATTACAGCCCTGATATGTTGTGACGCTGCAACAAAGAATACTTCATCTCCTGCTTCAATAATTGTTGAACCTTGTGGCCTGATTGGGTGGTCTTGACGAAATATTGCGGCAACTTTGCTATCAATATGTGGCATATGCTCTCGGAGTGATGATAAAGCATTACCAACTAAAGAGCCGCCATAATAGGCCTTGACTGCCACAATACTGACACGATCTTCTGCAAAATTAACGACTTGTAATGCACCAGGGTATTGAATCAATTTATAGATATAGTCAATTACCAATTGCTCAGGAGATATTAGATAATCAATAGGAATATCATCAGGCTGAAACAACTTTTCTGATTCTCGAATATACTCTGACGACCGTATCCTAGCGACTTTATTGGGTGTATTAAATAAAGAGTAAGCAATTTGGCATGCGATCATATTGGTTTCATCTGAGTTTGTGACAGCTACCAGCATATCAGCATCCTCAGCCCCTGCTTCCCTTAATACTCTGGGATGGGAGCCATGACCATTTACAACTCTGAGATCGAATTTATCCTGTAATTGGCGTAAACGATCTGTATCGGTATCAACGACAGTAATATCATTGTTTTCATCAACCAAATTCTCGGCTAATGTTCCACCAACTTGGCCTGCCCCCAGAATAATTATCTTCATAGCATTCTCTTCTTGATTCGAAGCCGTCTTCCTAATCTTGCTATTTTAGCAAAATTATCAAATCTTCCCGTTCATTTGGAACGAGAGAGGAATATTATTGCTTAGTTAGTCGAGCATAAAAGAAACCATCACCACCTGCTGCTTCTGGGATTATTTGTGTTCCTGATTTTTCGTGAATTTTTGTTTCTGGTAATTCAGCATCAGAATGACGCTCCAAAAATGATTGAATTTGCTCGCTATTTTCTTGAGGTAAGATTGAACAAGTTGCATAAACCAGAGTGCCATTTTTCTTTAAATACGGCCATACAGCATCAAGAATTTCAGATTGTAATGTAACTAATTGATCAATATCCTCATTGCGGCGTAGCCATTTTATATCAGGATGGCGGCGAATAACTCCTGTGGCAGAACATGGTGCATCTAGGAGAATACGATCAAATTGCTCACCTGCAGCCCATTCATGTGGAAGACGACCATCACCTGTTTTTACAACAGCATGTAAATTGAGTCGTTGTAAATTTTCTTTTACTCGTTTAATTCGATGTTCATCAATATCGATAGCGAGAACCTTAGATTTTGGCGCTATTTCGAGAATATGGGTAGTTTTTCCACCAGGTGCAGCACAAAGATCTAATATAGATTCCCCGTTACATGGACTTAATAGTTCAGCACATCCCTGAGCAGAGCGATCCTGAATAGTTACCCATCCTTGATCAAACCCAGGTAGATAATTTACGGGGCAGGGATTTAGCAAACGAATGGCACTAGGATGATCTGTATCCAGTTCTGCTTCTATGTTAACGTTTTCTAATAAAGCGATATATTCATTAGCTGTATGATGAAGTTGGTTTACTCGTAACCACATAGGCGGTTTTTGGTTATTCGCATCGACTATAGTTTGCCAGTTTTGCGGATACGCCTTTTGAATACGTTCTAGCAGCCACTTAGGATGTAAGTATTGACTGATATGACTATTTGCGCGTTCGACTAATTCTTGCTGTTGACGTTGAAATTGGCGAAGAACACCATTGATTAACCCTTTTAACTGTGGTCGTTTTAAGTTAATCGCTCCATTAACAGTTTCCGCAAGTGCCGCATGCGCAGGTATGCGAGTATAAATAAGCTGATATATTCCAACCATGATCAGGTAGTGGAAAATACGTTGTTTTCCTTTTAATGGTTTTGTCATTAGTTGACTAATAAACCACTCAAGCTGAGGTAATACTCTCATAATGCCAAAACAGAGTTCTTGGAGTAGAGTTTTATCTTTGTCAGAAACTTTTTGCTGGAGTTCTGGGATAACGGTGCTGAGAGATTGTCCTTGCTCCAGCACTTGAGTGATCGCTTTTGCAGCGATGCTTCGCAAGTTATATGTGTTTTTCATGATATGGTCAAAAAAGCTGATTGTTGCCTGTAGAATTAAAAATAGGAAGAAGCCCGTATGCTAAAAGCATACGGACAAAATTAATATCAGTTAATTTTGCTACCAGATGTAAACCATTCACGCCTGGAGTTTAAGAGGTCGGCTGCTGACATTGCTTTTTTGCCAGGCGGTTGTAACTGAGTAATATTTAATATTCCATCTACAGTTGCAACTTGAATACCTTTTTTATCTGCTCTAATAATTGTTCCGGGAGCTTGAGTTGTTTTCTCTGTGATAACTGCTGCTTGCCAAATTTTAATAGGTTGATCATCGATTAAGAAGAAACTCATGGGCCAAGGATTGAAAGCTCGAATGCAACGTTCAAGTTGGATCGCTGGCAAATTCCAATCTACTTTTGCTTCATCCTTGTTTAGTTTTTCAGCGTAGGTTGCAAGAGTGTTATCCTGAATTTCAGGCTGATATTTTCCCGATATGATTAAATTTAAGGTAGTTAGTAAAGCTTCAGGACCAATATCAGCAAGTTTTTCGTACAAACTGGCGCTGGTATCTTCTTTTGTAATTGGACAAACCGCCTTCAGTAGCATACTACCAGTATCAAGCCCCGCATCCATTTGCATGATTGTGATACCAGTTTCTTGGTCTCCAGCCCAAATTGAGCGCTGAATAGGTGCAGCTCCACGCCAGCGAGGTAACAAAGATCCGTGAACATTCAGGCATCCCAGACGTGGTATATCTAAAATAGCTTGGGGAAGAATCAATCCATATGCAACAACGATCATAATATCGGCTTGTTGCTCCATGAGCCACCGTTGGCTTTCTGCTGTTCGTAAGGTTTTTGGCTGAAAAACCGGAATACTTTGTTCTTCAGCCAATACCTTTACAGGACTTGGTGTCAGTTTTTTACCTCTTCCTGCCGGTTTGTCTGGTAGAGTGAGAACTCCGACAACGTTGTGTTGAGAGTTTAATAGAGCAGCCAAATGGTGAGCCGCGAAATCAGGGGTTCCGGCAAAAATAATACGTAAAGAATCAGACACTGTTATTTCCTGCAATGATAGAATTTATTTGTTCTTGGCTCTTAGTCGGTCAATTTTTTCAACTTTCTGGCGGATACGTTGGCGTTTCAACGGCGATAAATAATCGACAAAAAGTTTACCAACCAAGTGATCCATTTCATGTTGAATACAAATTGCGAGCAGACCATCGGCTTCCAATTCAAATAGCTGGCCGTGATAATCCAACGCCTTAATTTTGACTTGTTCAAAACGAGGTACAAACCCACGTTGTTCAGGAACAGATAGGCAACCTTCTTCTATTCCTGTTTCACCAGATTCATTGACCAATTCTGGATTAATCAGCACAAGACGCTGTTCGCGATTTTCAGAGACATCAATGACAATAATTCTTTGATGAATGTCGACTTGTGTTGCTGCTAAGCCAATGCCTTCTTCTGCATACATTGTTTCAAACATATCATCAATGATACGCTGGATTTTTGCATCGACTTTTTCTACTGGCTTTGCAATAGTGCGAAGTCGCTCGTCTGGATAATGTAATACTTGTAAAACTGACATATATGTTTAGAACTGCATCCAAAAAGTGAGTGATAATGAGTGCCTATTCTAGACATTTCCCGTTTAGATTGACAGTATTGAACACAAATTAATCATGCTTATGTTACTCTAAATCAAGTCAGGATGACGATTATGGAAGCGATGGAAATATGGTTGAGAATGAGAATGGTTTCTCACCTTTCAGTAGTGAAGGCAATTCCTATTATGGAGCGTTTGTTGCAAACGAACAATTGTAGCGCAGCCTTTCTTAAAGAATGCGGTCTTTCATCTACTCAATGTCTGCAATTTATTAAGGCTAATCCTTCCACGCTAATTTCGTGTTTAAATTGGTTAGGACGGCCGGATAATCATTTACTGACTTTTTCTCATCCCGCATATCCCCCTTTATTAAAGCAAATACATTCGCCACCTCTTCTGCTTTTTGTTGCAGGTGACATATCAGTTTTGTCCCAAAAACAAATATCAATGGTTGGTAGCAGGGCTGCGACATTCTATGGTGAAAAATGGGGAAAGATATTTTCTGGGGAGCTGTCTAAAAATAATTTGATAATAACTAGCGGGTTGGCAGTTGGTATTGATGGTATTTGTCATCAAGCTGCATTGGATTCAGGAGGAAAAACCATTGCTGTACTTGGAAGTGGTCTTGAAAATATTTATCCCAGTCGGCACCAGTCTTTGTCCGAGCGTATTAAAGAAAGCGGTGCGTTGGTTTCTGAGTTTTTTCCTGACACACCGCCTAAAGCTAAAAATTTCCCAAGACGAAATCGAATTATTAGTGGATTGAGCCTGGCTACTCTTATTGTAGAGGCTCATAAGAATAGCGGATCACTGATTACGGCCCGCTGTGCCCTTGAACAAGGAAGAGATATCTTTGTTCTACCGGGACCATTGGGTGTTCCTTCGAATGAGGGTAATCATTGGTTAATTAAGCAAGGTGCTTATTTGGCAACAAATGTGATGGATATAATGGAACATATTAATATTTCGTTTCAGTGGGTTAGTATCGAAGAAAAAAGAAAAGAAGAAGATAAACAATTTGAACAAACAGAGTTGCCATTTACAGACGTGCTGGTTAACGTAAGTAACGAAGTGACTCCTATTGATGTGATAGCCCAGCGTTCTTCCCTTCCTGTTGCAGAAGTAATGACCAAACTATTAGAGTTGGAACTTATGGGGAAAGTTGCTGCTGTTGCTGGTGGATATGTTTTAACTAATTGATAATAAAGATTTGTTATTTTAATGATATCAATCTTATAGTGGTTGATATTCTGTGGGTGAGATATGTCTAAGAAAGTTCCCTTTATTATAAAAGAAACAGAGTATTGTCCTGAGTGTGGCTCTGAGTTAGTGATCCGCAATGGAACTCATGGCCCATTTTATGCGTGTTCCAGTTACCCATCCTGCCATTATCTTCGTCCTTTAAAAGCTCAGAATGATGGGCATGTGGTTAAGGAATTGGATAGGAAAATATGCCCGAAATGTGGTTTTACTCTGGTTTTACGGCAGGGGCGTTATGGCATGTTCATTAGTTGTAGTCAGTATCCAGAATGTGGACACACAGAATTGATTGATAAACCTGACGATACATCAATTAGTTGTCCTCAATGCCAGCAGGGAAAATTACTTCAGCGTAAGTCTCGTTTTGGTAAAACATTCCATTCTTGCAATCGCTACCCAGAGTGTCAGTTTACACTTAATAATAAGCCAATTTCAGGAGAATGTATGTTTTGTCACTACCCATTATTAATAGAAAAGCGCACTTCTCAAGGCGTAAAATTAATTTGTGCCAGTAAATTGTGTAGCAAGCAGCAATTTCATGAAATTGAGAGTAAAAATGAGTAACAAAATCGCCCCTATATTTGATTCAATTGTCACGGCTTTGAAAGAAGAAAAAGTTATTGCCTATCCGACAGAAGCTGTTTTTGGATTGGGCTGTGACCCTGATAGTGAAAATGCTGTACAAGAATTATTAGCATTGAAAAATAGGTCTTGGGAAAAAGGATTAATCCTTATTGCTGATAATTATGGGCGGTTATGTCCTTATATTGATGCAGAGCAGCTGAATGATGACCAGAAAGAAACCATATTTTCATTTTGGCCGGGGCCTGTGACATGGGTAATTCCAGCCAAAAAAACGACACCGAAATGGCTGACGGGTAAGTTTTCAACTTTGGCAGTTAGAGTTACGGATCATCCTTTAGTTAATCAACTATGCTCCCTGTATAAAAAACCTCTTGTTTCAACTAGTGCGAATTTAAGTGGATTAGAACCATGCCGGAGTATTGAAGAAGTGCGTCAGCAATTTGGGAACCGTATTCCAGTTCTGGAGGGAGAAGTAGGAGGACGTGAAAATCCATCAGAAATCAGAGATGCTTTAACTGGTAAATTATATCGGCAAGGATAGAAAATAATGGATAAATTCGCGGTTTTTGGTAACCCAATAGCACACAGTAAATCTCCTTATATTCATCGATTATTTGCTGAACAAACAGGAATCGATCATCAATACGGGCGGATACTTGCTCCGATCGAGTGTTTTGAACAGATTTTAGGCTGTTTTTTTGAGCAAGGGGGATTAGGTGCGAATATTACTGTTCCCTTCAAAGAAAGAGCCTATCAGATCTCTGATGAATTGACTGAACGGGCAAGGATTAGTGGATCAGTTAATACTTTAAAGCGGATTGAGGGAAATCGGCTTCTTGGTGATAATACAGACGGTATAGGTTTGTTGGTGGATTTACAGAGACTTGATTTCCTCTCTCAGGGGAAAAATATTTTAATAATTGGAGCTGGGGGAGCGGCAAAAGGGGTAATATCTCCTTTGTTGTCATTAGGTTGTTCAGTCACTATAACTAACCGTACCTTTGAGCGGGCACAAATCATCTCGAATAAATTTTCTCAACTAGGCAATATCTGGGCGATTGAAATCGCGTCCCTTACTTCTCCAGATTTTGACGTTATCATTAATGCAACAGCTTCCGGTCTTAATGGACAAGTTCCTGAAATATCACCGTTGGTTTTTCAAAACAATAGCGTCTGTTATGACATGTATTATCAACAAGGACTTACCCCTTTCCTTAATTTTGCTCATAAAAATGGCGCTGCTCGTTTAGCTGATGGTTTAGGCATGTTAGTCGGGCAGGCTGCGTATGCTTTTGAATTGTGGCATGGTGTATTTCCTGAAATAGAGCCTGTTTTATCTGTCTTAAGGAGAGAGCTACACGCATGAACCAATCAATTCAGTTTCCTGACCGTGAAGAGTGGAATGAAATAGAAAATAAGGTGCTATTTCCTGCGATGGTCGATGGTTTGCTGGTGGAGTGTATGATCAGCGCTGATACAATTATTATACGCTATGGTAAATCAAACCACCCACTCGAGCTGTTTCGTCAACATCGCTGGGATCTGGAGGAGGAATTCGAAACAGTTATTTTGAGTGGGAATGATGATCAGCAAGGACGTTATTATTTGCCTTCAGATTGTGCCGATAAATAATTATCTTTCCAGCGAGCGTAATTATTGGCGGAATAAAGTAGCTCTTCCAATTCTTCAGGTTTAAGTTTCCTTACCTGTTTGGCTGGCCTGCCTACATAAAGGTAGCCACTTTCTAATTTTTTCCTTGGAGGAATAAGACTGCCAGCTGCGATGACAACATCATCTTCAACAATTACACCATCAAGTAAAATAGAACCCATACCAACTAATACCCGATTTCCAATTGTACATCCATGCAACATCGCTTTATGACCTACTGTGACATTTTCACCAATTATGAGAGGAAAACCATTTGGATTATCATGGGATTTATGAGTTACGTGCAAAACAGAGCTATCTTGAATGTTTGTGTGCGAACCAATTGATACATAATTTACATCTCCCCGGATTACTACAAGGGGCCAGATACTGACATCATCTGCCAATCTGACATCACCGATCACTACAGAAGAAGGGTCTAAAAAAACTTTTTGGCCAATTTGAGGATAAAAGTCTAGATATTGGCGTAATACAGTGGACATAAAAACCTCAACAGTAAAAATAAATAACAGTTAATGGAGATGTTATTGAGGAAAAGATCGCCATGCAATGAAAAAGTTTGTTTCAATATTAGTCTGTTCGGGTGGTTTTTATATCGATTGGTGCGAAAAATGTTCGTTTGAAAATAAAATTCAAAAAAACTCTTGCCAGCGGCGGAAAACGCCCTATAATGCGCCACCACTGACCGACGCTGCGCTGAGACAGGCCGCGGCGGGAAGTCGGAAAAGAGCGAAAATAAACGCTTGACTCCGGAGGCAAAAAGCGTAAGATACGCAGCCTCGCAACCCGGAAGCCACTTCCCGGTTGCCCCGCTCTTTAACAAGTTAATCAGACAATCTGTGTGGGCACTCGCAGGACTGTATCTCACGCCGCAAGGCGAAAAAGATTACCAAGTCTTGAAGAGTGAACAACAGTTAATTCATTATGAACTAACA
>NZ_CAWQTY010000191.1:0-25707 GCF_963897815.1 Xenorhabdus sp. Sc-CR9 | reverse complement strand
CGAAAGCCTCGGCAGAGACCTCACCTTTAAAGTCCGTTGTCTCAACCCTGACCACAGCGGGTTCTGGTCGTACCGGCACGATATAAGCGATAGTGTCTGATACTTTCCGGTACTGCCACTGATCACAGCGGTCATCGTCACACAGCACGGCGGCGGCTTTAATGAATGTGTGCTCCAGCAGCATCAGCTCCAGCGAACCGGTGTGCGGAAAAATCTCAGCAAAGGGGGCGTGTTCAGACGCGGGCACGATGTCCGTGACCGGAGGTGTATTTTGTTGCATGGTATTCTCCTGATAAAACAACGGGGAACACCTGGCCCAATGGGAAACGTGTTCCCCGTTGGGTGACTGGCCTGTTGGCCATGATGGATAAGATTAAGTAACCTTCATCGTCATCAGACTGACGATATCTACTTCCAAAGGTGCGCAGATGTACCACACGGTAGTGTACTCCCTTGCAGGCTACAGGAGTGTTGCTGTCGCTGCCCAAAGGCGATCCTCACAAGCGACTGGATCATTCGTAAACTTTTCCACGCTAATGAAAGGAAATCATAAGGTCAATGGGTAATTCATTTTCTGGGATAAAAAATAATGTCAGGAATGCTATGAGCTTTTAGTTGGGAGGATAACTGTCAATTATCATTTCATACAGTGGCCTCTTCCAACCGTTTAATCTAACACATTTATGCCCTATTATTAGTCAGGAGCAATTTTGATTTTTGCTTAATTCGAATCGCTCCAAAAACCGCAACGACAGAGCAGAAAAACGATACTCAAATCCAGAACAGCATCGCTTAAAGGGAAAGGGTTAGGCTCAATCCCAGATGCGATACCCATCAGCGAAAAGCCACCCAATGTTGCAGACAGAGCCATACTCGGTCAATGGGAAAGAGGCTTGATACAAGGTTCCAAAAATTCATATATCGTATTACTGGTAGAACGCCATTCTCGCTTTGTTATACTTGCCAAAATCAGTGATAACAAGACTACCCGCAAAGCGGGTGGTTTTATGTTTAAGACGCTAACGCGACTTAAACTGGCTGAAGCCATAATGAATGCGACAAACCTCGTTGAAAGTAACAAGGTTTGTCAGCGTTCTGAAGGCAGTATTACTCACTACCCTTATTTTACTTACTGATTAACTAATGGATATTAGCTATTGATGAAATAATTCCGCAATCATTCAGTTTATCAAAAGAAGAGCTACCATCAATATAGTCAATTACAAGCTTGCCAATTTTTGCCACTGTGGCCTTATCTGTAGAGATAAAACCAACTGGTATCGACACTGGAAAATCTGGTTGAGTAACGTGGTAGATAACTGTAACCAGTTCATCCTCAAGATGAAGCACCTCCACATGCCCATCAAGAAAGCCTTCAGCAAGGCCCTTAACATCTTTGCCGAAATGCCCAAGTTCATTCTGCCATTGCTTAGCTACCCTAAAGTCTCTTTCATCTGACACAGGTACATAAAGCACAGGCTTGTACAGCGTCTTCACCTTAGTGCTAGATCTGTGCATAATATAGCTTAAGCTAGAGGAAAAACGCTCGCTCTTTGCCCAGTATGGATTTGAAGGTGCAATCCAAGTAAAACGACTGCTGCCTGTATCAGCTTTATTTTTGATCCGTTTACTGATCACTGGAATCAGAGTCTTCTGCAGTTTTTCCCAATTGTCTTTAGAGTATATGGGACCGAGGAAAGTCATTCTGCCAGAAGCAATGTGTCGCTCCAAAGCTTGCATTTCATATACGTAGTTCGGAATTATCAGACTGGTCTTTGAATCAAACAATTTCAATGTTTCTTCATCGCCTAATGAAACCATGGATTTGAAGATACTCATGGTATTATTGAGCCTAGATAACCCGGATAGTTCTATTGCGATCAACTCATGAACACATTCTGAGCTATTTAGCTCTTCATAGTCTTCACGTTCTACAGATTTACCCTCATTATCCATTTGAAATTTTGTTGTTAAACGCAAAGGTAACTGTCGCAGTTTATTAACAGAATTAACTGTATAAACAGATGGTTGCTCTTTACTATCCTGGGTTAGCTGGTGAGATAGATAGCCTTTATCCAGAATTTGATTAAATTGGTGCTGAAAGTGTTTTTCTACTAACCTTTCGCTTTGAGACGCATTATTGTCGTCAATCTTAAGACGGATACCAGCTTTCCATCTATCCTGAACATCCTGATTGCTGAAGCAGCTAAAAGTGGCCAGTTCAAATGACAGGGTCGCTCCACTATCCTGTACGGTAGATAGCTGAGGAATTTCACCAAGTTGAGAAAAATAGCCATTTGATTTATCTGTCAAGGTCAAGCGGCCATCTGTTGACAACGTCAGTTCGCCTCGCTGAACCAGATCTTCAATCGCTTCCTCTGCCTCACGGCGACTAAAACCGAAGTAGGTTGAAATTTGAGCTTTACTCATAGGTGCTACATGGACTAACCTCAGTACAAATTCTCGGATAAAAGGCAGGCCCTTCTGGGAAATATATGAAAAATGAATATTGAACCTCTGTGCAGGTAACAGAAAGTCAATTTCATGATAAGTAACTCTGTTATCCGACATCATTTTTGTTTTCCTCCCTGCTTCGCAGAAAGGAACGTGTATCCCGCCTCCTGACCACGTTTAGTCATATATTGAACAACCAAACCTAATGGCATCTCTTTATTGTTCCCTTTCCACATATCCGCATTTCCGACTATCAACAAACGATCCATAGCACGAGACATCGCAACATTGATACGATTAGGGGTTCGCAAGAAGGCAGGGCTATGGCGCTTATTTGAACGCGTCAAGGACAAGATGATGATCCTGTTTTCCTTACCTTGATAACTATCTACAGTGTCAATTTTGACAATATCTTTGAAACCATCACTCCAAATTTCCTGATTGAATTTCTGTCGAAGTAATCGCTTCTGCTCTGAATACATACAAATCACACCGATGGCAGCTTCATCTTTGCTAGTGAGCTTGGAGAGCTGCTCTACTAATTCAGCATTCTTTGATACTTGTTTGAGCACAGAAATAATCTGATCGGCTTCACAACGGTTGTAAATACTTGTCCCTCTGTCTTCTAAGTGATGTGCACGTTGCCCCATGCTAGAAGTATCCAGCCAGGTAACCATGCTTTGCAAAGCTTGAGGTGCATGCTGATAAACTTCAGGAATTACACGTTTCCCATTTCGAAGTTTACCGTCATAGAAAATCTTCGATACTAAGTCACCAATAGGCGGGGCCATACGATATTGAGTTAAAAGTGCCGCGCTAGCTTGCTGACCATATTTAGAGTTAAATGCGCGTGCAAAGTCACTTTGTAACACTTCATCGACCTCCGTGCGCGAACTGCTGATACCTAATTTTCTTGCTAGAGCCGTCTTATGAGCATCTGAGTACAAAGGAGGCAACTGCAAGTGGTCGCCCACTAATAACACACGTCTAGCTGATTGCATCGCAATAGCTAATTCACTCGCAATTGAGCGCGCTGCCTCGTCTATAATTACCCAGTCGTAGATGTTGTCTTGAATGCCAATATGACCCTGTCCTATACCGACACATGTTCCAGTTACCAACTGTCTTGAACGAGCATAGAACTCGTCAAAGTTGACTCGTTCGCCTGATAAAGCATCCAGCATATCCCGAGAAATTTTAGCTAATGCTTTGACTCTACGGGCTTCATCTGGTCTGACTCTATACTCCATACACAGCTTGGATATCAGAATTTCTTTTGCTTCTGAGACCTTTGATCCTACATCCAAATTAATGCCGTACTCTTTACTCAGCTTTGAACGGATTGAAAGATCAAGCTCTATTGAAATTTCTTTCAGTTTTTTTATGTCTTTCTTATCGCTTAAGTCATTGACTTGATATAACAATGTTTCAAGGTGATCAATCTGTTTGAACAGCTTTAGCTCAGCCAGCACAATACTGGAAATAAACTCTGGCTCCAAGCCAATGGCCTCACTTAGTGCCTCAACCCGATACTTACTCTCAGCGTTGAAAAGTTCACGCTTCTCAGTTGTGATTGCATTCGAATAGACATCTTTTAATCCGGGCGAAACAGCCCCTTCCCGGTTACTAAATCTAACAATCTCCAGATCTGTATTAAGACGAGCGCAGTGCTTCCTAATACGCTCTGCAGCGGTGTTCACTGCCTCATGTGACTGGCTTACTAACAATATACGCTTCGTATTTTGCTTCTCAACCAAATAATGTACAAAGGCCGCAATGAACTCTGTTTTTCCAGTTCCTGGAGGCCCTTGTAACAAAGAAAGCGGGCCATTGTTAATCAACTTAGCGAACGCCTCTCGTTGCTGGTCATTTAGGCTGATTTTATTTCCATACCAGTCTTCACGATCATACCTAGCAAAGTCCCCATCACTCAATGAGATGTTGCAGTTTTGGGGGGGTTGTTCGCATAATGGGTCGAAGAGATCAATCAGGTCTGGCATCACCCCCTCTCGATCAAGTAATCGCTCCAAAGCTTGTTTTCGCTTACGATATGAGGCACGATCCTGTTTTGTACGGAAGAAGACTACATCATTGTCAGTCAAATTGTACGCGGCAGCACGAGTTTTGACCAACCGGATTTCCTTAAGCGCCGATTTCTTAAGTGATACCTCACCTATAAAGCGCTCTCCCCCATCTTGATCAACCAATAATGCTTCGACCTCATCACTGCTACTGAATCTACCTAGCGGATCGATATCAGCAGAGTAAGGAAGCAATAACTCCCCATGAGCATCAGATACAGGTACTACCTCACCACTGATTTCAATATTTGGATACGACTCAGTTTCAGTATCTAGGATTGCCCGCCACAGTTTTGCTGTTGGTATTTCCAGTATCTTTGCCGAAGCAGGCTCTTCAACCTGTTTATCCAGTCTTGAAAAAGCCTCCTTCAGTTGAAGAGTTAGCGTGTCTTCTTGCTCTTCCTTTTCTTCAGGTACTGTAAACAACTCAATCGTTCGTGCGAAAGATTCGTCTTCATTAAGTAGTTCCGTCAAAGAAGATATTTTTTGAGGGTAGCCAGGCATAATCCGAATGGCAGCGTCAATCTCGAATTGGCTATCGTCAATATCTTGTTTGCGAATTGACGACCGTGGCCACGGCTTAAAACCAAAGACGAATGCTTTTTGCTGTTTGCTGAACATTGCAGAAAAGCTGCCACCAATACCAGTGAAAGTAACTCTGACTTCATTTGGCTGCTTGTGATTTGGCTCAACTCTTACATACAAATGCCCATTATCAGGAAGGATCGTGACTGTCTCATCTGCATTACCTGCAGTGATCTCAATCAATTTTTGCTCAGGTAATGAGTTACCACAAGCTATCGCTTTCTTAAATCGACCTAAGTCCTTGAAACCAAATTGAGGATCGTCTAACTCTGCCCGAACTGCATTTGCCACGTTTGAATATTTATCCGATGCCTGACCCCAAGCCAAGCCCAGTAACTCGTATGACATTTTCATCACTGCAAAATTGTCACGTTCGAACGAAGTACAGCCATCAATGTTTTCAGGGCTATATCTATGGTTCTTAATCTCTTCCCCTGATGGGGAAAAATCAGGTACATCTATTAGGTACAGCGAACGACTTTCAGTTTCCAGCATCACGTTGCCCGGATGGATGTCTCCATGTGAAACACCAAGTCCATGTAAGTTTTCTACTGCAGCAACTAATTTTTTGATTATTTCAAACTTCTCAACTTCTTCAATCAGGATGTTGTCCCAAGTTTCTCCTTGAACTAGATCTGTGACCAAGTACAAACTTGATGACTTGGAGGCAATTCCAAATTCGCGGATTTCAGGTAGGCATGTTGGCTTAACGGAAAAAAGCTTATCTAGTAGCTTAAGAAATCTCAGAACTTGAAAGTTTGCTGTAGAGCCATCTCCTTGCCCGCCTGTATTCAACCAAGCTTTAACCAGTCTTCCGCCAGATACATATACTTCTTTTTCTGCAGTCTCTACCAAAAACTCACCATCTTCCCGATATTGACGTGAGTGATTGATGGCATGCCGATATGGATCAAGCTCTGTGTCATCAAATGTTGGAATCGCTTCGACAGTTGGTTCAGCTTGTTTTAATGCATCAAATAACTCAGATGCAGAAGCGAACTTAGCAGCAACAGCGTCCAATAATACTTCTGAAAACCATTGTTCACTGTTGTGCATGTCATCTTTCACCGTCTCTAGGCTCTTAGGCGACATGCGCTTTCCACTTAACAAGTGCCAAGCGACTAGCCCTAACGCATGGACGTCCTGTTGAAAAGGCGTTAAATCGCTACCATCCAGCATATCCTGTACTTCAACAGCTCCCACAGACAAACTCTTACGATAATCGCCGACCGTACCAATCGGTTGATGATAAGCTGAAATAAAGTTTGAAAGCGCAACCTCTTTTGAAGGTGAGATCCAGAGGCTATGATCAGCAATATCCCTATGAGCGATTTTCATCTCATGCAGGTCGCCAAACTTAGCAATTAGCAGCTTTGTGACATTCAAGCGATCTTGATCTGAGAAAGCCTTACCATACTTTCCTATAAACTCATTAAACCGAACATGACCAGGAGGAAGCTCATAAATCTCACTATATTCTGCCGTCACCTCATTTTTTTGAAAGCTCGTCAGTGACCGTAAGCAATGATTGTATAAATCTCGGTTCTGATGATTGATGTATTCTAAAACCACTCGCTCACGGGAAACAATCTCTGCTCGACCTTCTGGAGTGTAAGCCTTGTTCCCTTCAATATTCTTGAATCTCCACACCCGAAGCAATGCTTCTGTATTGGTCGAGAGCTCAGACTTGGCGATGTACTCTTTATATACTTTCTTCGGGTGCTCAAAAATTATGTCTTTTGCCTCGTAGCCATCAACCCTCAGCGCCTTGGGAGCTGTTTGCGAACCCAAAAATAACTCATCAAATAGATGAAAATCTTGGTTGAGGACCTGTGCATCTGGGTGTGGTCTAAATCGAGCATTGAATGTCTTACGATCTGCAAACTTAAGAAAATCATTAAGCGAGATGGTATGAAGCAGCTGATCTTCTGGCAACTGGCTAAAATCTGCATTTCCAGTCATAACAACAAAGAAATGGACATGAGGAACTTGTACTTTGTTAGTAAAGCGGTCAGCAAATTTAGATAATTTAATATCAAGCGTTTGCTTCTTGACACGAGTTACGCTCACGGGAGAGCGTTTCATGTTTTGAGTGCCTTTGTACCAGGTATCTCCTTTCGCGGTGACAGGTTGATGATTCCAGTCTTTAAGCTCAACTATAATCACATTGCAGTGAGTAATAATAATTAAATCGAACTCACCATCATGCTTCTTGGAATCAACAAATCGAAAACCTGCGTAGCCTTTCCAAGGGAACATTCTATTATTGTTAGCGTAGCTGTTTTGTGACTGTTCTCGAAGAGACCCCCCACGCAACGCTGTAGAATTACCTGAAAAAGCAGCCTTTATTTTTTCAATAGCGGTTACTTCTTGTTCTTGTAAACCACCATCCCAAATTTCTACTTCCAATTTTTGATTCCTTATTATGGTTTTATAGGGAGTCCATATTTTTAGCTATTTTCTTTGGTAGAATCAAATAGCTATAGTCAACTATTCCGAAACATTTGTATGGTTTTGAAAATCAAATTTTCACTGTTTTGAACCGTTCCATTGTCTATCCACCAGTAACTCCCTCACGATCTTATATTCAATGTATGCAATTACTTTTTTATTGGATTAGTTAACTCACAGCTAAAGCCTTAAATACCGCATCAATGTGGTCTGGGTAGAAGCGAATCTAAAATTTCGAGAAAAGCTCTGCTAGTATTGTCGGGATGTTCGATACAGGTGCCATAAGAGGTATAATGTGTTTTGCACTGCAATCCATGGCTGACGGAAGGCTTCGTACAAATCCTGAACAAGATTGACGACACCATCTAAGGTGATTTCGCTAAGAACAATACCTGCTCTCTTTAACCAAACATCGAGTTTCTAATGCATAGGTGAGACACACGCACATCACCCTTTGAATCTTTCGAGTTAGGATGGAGTAGTTTTAATAATCCCGATACTATCCGCCGTACTGCAATGAAATCTCACTAATTTAAGTTTGAAGGGTTTATCAATAATATCAGCAAAACTGTGCTTGAGTACCTCATGGTATAGCCAACTGAAATTGACCACTAAAATAACGTTTTCCAGAACCGTCAAAAAGTCCGCAACTGACCCTGATCAAACTATCTGATTAGATTGAACCTACCAGCCTATCATTCTCTTCTCAGATATATCTATTCTGACCAAAATTGTTATAACTGTAATAGTTCCGCTTCTAGACGGCTTACTATCTCAGGCAACTGAGCGCGCACGTGATGACGTCGTTCATCCCTTGATGCTCTACTTTCTTCGGAAAAGTAGCGGTTTATATCCAGCGTAGTATTGCTTTGGTCAGGAGAAAAAAAATTTATCCAGTCATCAGAATAAAACGGCATAGGGTGAGAATTGACGACGTTATAGGCAAGAGATTTCATTGGATACAGGTCGATGACCTCAATAAATCTCTTGTCAAATGTAAGAAACGCCGGGAAGAGGTAACGAGCTCCTTTCGAGGGGGAAAACGTCATCACTTCTTCCATTTGTCGTATGTGCCAAAGATCCCAGGCCATATTGGCAAGTTGTACGAGTAGGTCGTCTTTGTTTTTTTGTATTTTTCCGAAGAAATCAAATTTTTGGCCGCGCTCAAAATAAACTTTAGCCAATATAGCCTCTCGAACAAACAAGTTTGCCACCTCATCATCACAGAACTGCAAAAAGAGAGAAAGCTTATTTTTGAGGCTGGTTCTGGGGGATTTGAGCTGTATGGCTGCCATTTTCAGCAGGAGTACATACATACACTGATGCCTGAAAAACAATCCATCCATTTTAGACTTATCTTCATATTCCTTATACATTGTTGAAAGATGCTGTTGTGCTTTCATAGTCAGTTCATGCTCAGTCAGTGTTGAGCGTACTTCGCCATGTTGTTTAAACCAGTTAACATCAATATTTATTAATTCTTCATAAGCTTTCAACGTGCGATAGACACCATCTGCGGTTTCAGAATTCTCAAGTTTGAGGTAATTTTCAGATATGTAAGGCTGAGGATCAATTTGCACATCATTTCGAATAAGAAATTCAAAGACTTCTGTGAGATCCTTTGGTAGGCTCGAATGCTCTTTTCCTGAGAGATACGGTATCAAATGGCTGATTGCCTGAGTATCCAATGAAATAGAATAATCGATGGGATAAATTGCTTCACCTGACTCCATATCGCGACATGTTTCCGGATCGAGAACCAAGACTCGTTCAGTATTGAACAGGGAACGAATGGCTGCGCCAGCGCTGAAAGTTCGATTCACGGCGTAGCCCGGTATCCCTCCTTCGTCCGCACCAAATACAAATTTGTAATTCTTCATGAAAGGTAAATATTGACGATACAGTCTATAGGCTTCTTCTGTGGTATCGCTTTTGCAGATTTCTGCAACCCTTTTAGTGATGAAAGCATTTTCATAACTGCTCATTATTTTCCTTACAAGTTGTGTAAGATTCCATCTATTACTACAGCATAAGTCTTGTCGTGTAAATGGAATAAGAGATCCTAATGGTTCGTTAAATACAACCACAGTCTGATGTATAGAGGAACCCATTCACCGTCATCACGTATATTAAGCAAATATGAATAAACGGGCTGTGCATCTTTTTCTAGAGAAGAACTAGGTTTCATAGAATAGATATCTAACTAACTAAACATAATCAGATCACATATGCTAAAAAATTTTGGTCTTCCCCAATTATTTAACAAACTGTGGTATTTATGATGAATGACCGATTTTGGCACGAAGCGACCATACTGAAGAACCGACAGATCTGCTATGCGCGAAAAGTGGGCATTGACTCTCGAATCAGCAAAGCTTTCATGTCCGCTGATTTATCTGGTTAGCTTTTTTATCGAGTATGTTTTTTTATGATCTCCATTCCGTTTAACAATGTCAGTTTCGAAAAAGTAGTCATCTTCATCAAACATACAATGCGATACAAAATGGGTGTAGTTGTTGACGCTTAGTTTCTTCAGAGTCCCACTTCTAGTTATATCTGAATTCTTATGATATTTATTTAATTCAGGCTTAAAATAATTAATTAGACCAGCTTCACAAATGAGAACCTTCTCTTCATCGGTGATATTGTTAAAGTCTTTTGGTACACAATATGTGCCGTTTGTGTTGATATTTAGCGCATCGAATTTTGGGGTGAAAAAATAGACATAAACCTCTTCATCATCTCCACATTCAGCCTGTGTTTGTTGAATATATTTATGACCATCAGTTCTTTCTTTTAAATCATTTGCTTTTCCTATATAATAAATTTTACATTTAACATTACTATCTCCTGTTTCTCTCAAGAGCTGATATGAAAATAACGTTACATCTATTTGTTTTCCTTCAAACTGGCTCAAGCTACTTGGAAGAAGCTTAATCTCTAACGTCCTGTTCTTTCTTTCAATTGTTCCTTTTGAAGGGGTGACATAGATAATGTCTTCGTCTGGATTACTTCTGCGAAGTATCGGGTTTGAGTCTTCTACATATACGATCTTTTTCTGCAATGCTTCAGAAGAGGGATATATTCTTTTATCAATTGATTTCAACCCAAATAGAAAATTTGATATTGGGGTGACATGTGACCTAGAAAACATACTCTGTCCTTCGTATTTGTAGGATATAAATCCATCTTTTCGAAGTTTCACTTTTTTAAATCTTGATCTTGGTCTTTTGACCACAAAATAGATTCTGCCGTTTTTAAACTGTCTCGCTTTCTCAATAATAGTTCTAAACTCTCTATAGAGCTTTTCGGGTGTAATAAAGAATGCGTCAACTAAATGTGACTTAAATATCTTACATGGTAGTTTTATATCTTTCATTGAAACTCTTATACCAAAATTTATCAGCAATATAACGCCAGACATAAACGCCCAAAAGTGGGTCGCAGTTTTTGGGGAGTGAGTTTACGATATTGTTATACCTATTCTCGATATCACCTTTTATACCAAGAACTTGTATCTACGCTTAGTGTGCCCTCTACTGACTCGAGAAATTCAGGGCTATGAACGGGGCTCAACAATTCACATTCAAAAGGAAAAGACTGTGGCAGTATAATCCCATCGCCCCGTCCCACATCGGAGTTAGAACCCCACTGAAGTTCACATCCAATTGACCCTTCTACCCGAAACATGATGTACTCATGATCGATCTTGCATATTTCTACTTTATCTGTATAGACTTCATCGATAAAGTGATGGCTAGCTAGCTCATCTAGGCTTTGGATGGTTTCTTTTAGTGTTTCATTAATGACGGCGGAGCCAATTTGCTCCCATAAGCTATCAATAATTAACTTTCTGCAAGCACTCATGGTTACGAGAAATCCATAAACCGCCTCTCTTGTCTCATTGACCAATACATCTATTTCTGCATCTGGCAAACCAAATACTTTGGGTTCGATATGGGTGAATTTGCTCAGCTTATTGATAGCTGAAACCAAATCCTTGTGGATCTCTTCGACTGCCAAACCAAGAATATTTTGTACATAAACATCTTGTAGACCGCCTTGAACAGCATAATATGCTCTTTGCTTTCTGGTTATTCCATTATCTTTATCTGTTTCATTTTTATACCAGACACAATTAAGCACATTTTGATCAGGCGCCAATCGATGCAAAATATGTCTTGTAAGCTCACGCATTGCGTATGAATAATTGTTAAGACGTAAGGGGTTATATTTATCATCGAGGTTTCTTTCAGAAGCTAAAAATAAATCGCGCTCGAACCCCTCTGCCAATGTTTTTTCAATTTCAGTGATCATGTAAGCCCTTTTGACATAAAAGTTATTGTCCACTCCCATTATTATGTAGACATCTCCATCATATTTTATTATCTACTTCAATAATCATCTTAAAGTGTACATACAACCAACAATCTACATTTACTTACTAGCGCTTGCAATAGAATACTGCTCGGATTTATCAGTAAGTTAGATTTTTGAAAATACTTCATTAATGGACAAACCGAACTGTGATTAGTAGCCCCAAAATCGTCATTCAGCGTTTGAGAATTCAGGATAAAGTGTCCGCTTCTGGTTGTGAGTTCAAATCAGTGAACGCATCAGATCTCGTGTGAATCAATACAACATTATTCACCTTCAATATTCTGGTAATACACCTGCCGGATATAGCGTCCCCGCCCATCGCCATGCCCTAAATCCATTGATACCAGCGCCAGCACTTCCTGCTCACTGAAACCCTGTGCTTTATAATACGCGCCAGATTGCTGCGCAAAATGATAGCGCATGCTGTGTGGTGCTTGCTTACCCACCAGTCCGGCGCATCTGACCACGTAACGGTAACGGTCAATCGCCTGATGGAACGTGGGCTTATCAATTAATCTGCCACTGCGCCCTGCCTGTTCGCGCTCGGTATAGGCAATAGCCTGTTGCAGCGCTTCCCGATCCAGTATGACCGTCTGCCTCGGTCGCCCGCCTTTGGTGCCAAATACCACCCACACAGACGTATGACCGTTTTCCAGCGCTTTTTTCCAGGTGGCTAAGGACTTATAGGCTTCCACCGCTTCTTTGGTGCGCAGTCCTAATACGTACGCCAACTGTATTACCGCGGCCACGCCCCGATCTTTCTGCTCGATCTGCTGAAAAGCCGCCTGAAATTCTGCCGGAGTTAACGCCATTTTTGTTCCCCTGCGATCCGTATTGGCAATACCCAGTGCCCGGTTGCTCAGACGCGGATTATCGACTGCTGCCAGCTTGTGTTTCCCGGCCTGCGCTAAAATGGTTCGCAGCGCCGCCATCTCATTTTGTAGTGTCCGATTGCTGATATGGTCAGCCTTTCTCAGTGCAATGTAGTGCTCGATATATTTTGTTTTGAGACTGTCCATCTGCCGGAGCTTAATGCCCTTGTCTTTCAGAAAGTGAATAAATTGCCGTGCGATCCGCTCACGCTCCGCCACCGTCGCAAAACTCCCCCCCGCTTGCCGGGCATGGGTAATAAATGCTTTTCTGAACCGTTCAATTTTAGAACGTGCCGATTTCTGCGCCATCCTCGCATCTCCTGCTGCTTTGCTTCTGCTTTATTCATTTTTAAAACAAGTCCCTGCGTGTCGGTTCAGGTTCACCGTTCCGTGGTGCGTCAGACAATGTGTAGCAAGGCGAAGTTGTGTTGAGTTTTTGCAGGAGCTCGCGACGTGCTCAGCACAGCGATGACATGCTCCCCGTTCAGGGCCTGATTCAGTCAGGATGAACGCCTCATTATCGTGACGTGGGTAATTTCTCCTTTTTTCGGTATCAGCCTGTTGTCAGGCAGTGGGTTAAAAAAAACGAAACAAGTCAATTCAGACAGAAAAATACCCGTGACGACGGGTGACTTTGAGTAATACGGTGATCAAATGGGTCGTAAAGGCAGGCCGAATGTGCTCTGGAGGTTGGCCGCTTAGCGGCGTCACTTGGTAATCGCGCTGCTTTTACACAAGTGACGCCGCACAACAGTGGACGCTGAAATCATTAGCGCCCTCTGATCTTTTCGTGCAATCGCTGTACAGAGATCAGGACGTTTATCGTCAGTGTTCAAAACGCAGGTTAATGTTTTTCGGAACGAGGCAAAGCATGCGCTGCCCGTATTGCGTGATAAGCCGGTTGTGAATAACACCGGGTAACTTTCATCGCCGGACGGAGGGTTGTTGTCTGACGATATCTGCTTCCAAAAGTGCGCAGATGTACCGCATTGTGATGCTCTCCCTTACAGGCTACAGGAGTTTTAGTTGGCCACCCGAAGGTGATCCTTGCAGGCTATGGATCATTGATAATCACAATTAGAGATATTAGCGATTGTGTAAGGAGCAGTCAAATGTGTACGTTACAATGGCATAGTATAAAGTTGGTGCTCACTGATTGCCATCGCGAGACTATATTCAATATCAGCTTTTTGAAGCTGGTATAACGTTCCCGGATTAGGAAGATAAGGCAACAAATATTCTTGACGTTGAGGAAAAACAACACATTGTGGTATTGGACAAGGGATTGTTATTTTTTCATTAAAACTGGTGATATTATCGACAATATGTGACCAATAACGTTGCATCTTTGCACCTCCGACAATTGCGGTCGGTGCTAACAGAAATAATAGTGATATATTGGTATAATTATCATAAACATAAGCATTTTCCCACTGATGAATATATTCCAGTTGATGATCGCTAAATGCCCTGCTTTGCGCATGTATTAATAAATTTAACAGCCAAGGATGCTCTTTAGGCTGTTGTTTGGCAAGTGTTTGCATCAGTAAAATAAGTGTATCCAAAGGAACATAAAGTGTTCTGTTAGCAAGGGAAAAACCAGATAATTGCTCCTGCCAGGCTTGTAAAACAATATAAGAAAGTGCCAGATTGTTAGTGTATTGTGCTAATTGTATCCCTTTTTCAAGAAAATGGGGATAAGATTGTTTATTCAATAATAAAGGAGGCTGGCTGGCAATAATGTAATGTTTTTTCTTTTTGTTACGGCTAAATAGAGATTGTTTTGTTAATATTCCCGCTTCATTAAGATACCACCAGGCATAAGGTCGCCAACCAAGATCACTAAAATTGGTATGGGTAAGTATGACCCGAAGATGAAAATAATCATCGTCTTCTTTTTGCTTTTCAGTAACAAATTTACTGACACCAGCACGTGGAAAAAAAATATTAGGGCTGGCATGAGGTAAAGTAACGAGGATTTTTTTTTGCATGAAGAAAATTATCCAATGTTATCGTATTCCATCCCAATAAAGACCATATACAAGATGAAAATATGTCAGGCAGCGTTGGAAAAAATTCTCGTTTTTGAACATTAATCTGTGAAACCATCAATTGGCGATAAATTATATTATTCATACTTATTTATCTCCTTATCAAATACACAACGACTAAATAGATACCATTGTAAGGAAAATAACAATAAAACACCAACCATCAGATAATAAGTCGTTTTCAGGGAAAAGAGTGCTAATAATGCTCCGGCACCAAGTGAAAATATTATTTTTGATAACGAAGCAATGGATGTCCGCAACATAATAAATTTCCCGACATCCTGCTGTTCAGGTATTTGGTTACATTTTACCTGAATGCAAATAATGTGACATGTTATGAACAACGTCATCCCAAATAATAAAAAGGCAATCAGATACTTATTATCTGACTCAACCATTAATACAATTAATATTGCGCTAATTAAAAGAGCATGATTAAGGACAAATTTTTCACTGACTATGCTACGGGAAAGAAGCAATCCTGAGAGGAATCCCGCTACCATGCAACTAATATTGAGTAAAGCATAAAAATTAGCCCCCGATTTGGCAAAAGTATCAGCCAGCGACGGTAATGAAGTATTAATAAACTGAAATGCTCCACTGGAGGGGATGGAAAATAATAATATTTTCCTTAATTCTTGCCGATGAAATACGTTAAAAAGATAGTTCTTGTTCAGCAATTTTCTCTGCTTTTTATCTGCATGGCCTATTATTGGTGTGATGGGTAAAGTAAAAGAAGCAAAGAAACTAGCAGCTATCGCGCTAGCTGCATAAAAAAGGCCAGCAACAAACAAACCTGAATGACCACAGTCCAATGTAAGAAATACACCCCCCAATGCTGCACCAACAGTTTGTGAAATCTGGATATTTGATGCAGAGATTTGCAACATCTTACTACCATTTTCCGGGGTGAAATTATCCCGGACAATTCGGTTAACTGATGTTTTATTGAACATTTTTACCAGAGACAAAATACATTGCACAGTCACAATCACCAACATTAACAGAGTTGGTTTCATGGCCGAGAATAAAAAAAACAGAGGCAGGCTGAACGCTGAAAGTGTAAGAATACCATTACTGACAGTGAGTTGCCAGGCAGGATTTCTGGCATCAGCAAAAGAGAGAAGAAAAAATCCCATAACAGCGGAAGGAAGATAACCCGCTATTACAGTGAAGCTGACAGCCAACGGGCTATGGGTGATTTGGAAAACCAGCCAGAGAATAATCACACTTTGCATCCCTTCCGCTAAGGCAGAAAAAGCAGTATAGACCTGGAATCCTATGACGTTCTTCTGCAACAACAGGTTATTTTTCATGATTTATCTTTTGTAGCCTGAGTTAAAGGATAATCAGATAATTGTTTGATGAGCGCATGAAACTCAGCTTGACTCTGACATGCAGCAAACACGAGATAACGAAAGTCAGTGACACCGGGACGAGAAGTTTTTTGCGGAACCTGCTTAATTTCAGATACAGCAACCACATTTGGCAGACGTAATAAATCAGATGTCTTATACCCTCTAGGGTAAACCTTGATAATCCCTGAATAGCCGTTATATACCCGTGATGGTGTGTTATCTATCGGGCGTGATAATTGACTGTTAACAAAGGCTTGCCATAAATTCATTCCTGTAAGACGCAGCAATGATTCAGCATTGCCTGCACCAGGTGGCCGAAGACCAATTTCACCAAAAATGACGTGATCACCTTGTCTGTAAATTTCCATATGAAAAACGCCTTGTTGCAATTCAAGTTTTCTAATGGCCCGCTGTGCTAAAGAGTGCGCAATTGAAAACATCGCATGGGATGAAGGTAAATGAATACTTGCGCCTGTCTGGCCTCTGGCTCTGAGTAGAGGTTGGTCATAGCAAGAGAGTTGGGCATTAATGATCCCAGATTGATCGACGATACCGTCAAAATGGAATTCTTCGTCTATATTTATTGCTTCTTCAACCAACATCAACGTATCTAAGTATTCAAGTTTCTTGTGTAGTTGATCGATCGTTAGACATTCAACACCTTGACTTGAAGAGCCAGAAAGAGGCTTAATAATGAAATGTGTAGCTTCTTCCCCTTGAGTGAGTTGAGCAAAGTTGTCACGAAAATGACCTGATAACCAACATTTCGGCATCGGTAAATCATTGGCGAGGCACTGCCGCATACGCCATTTATTCGTCGCACATAATGCCTGCTCGTAACTTAGTCCAGCCAGACCGTACCGACTGCGAAGAAATCCGGCAAATTCCATATTACTTTCTGAACTGGCGACCACATACTGGAAAGGCGTTCTATTCATGATGTTATTTATTGCTGCCAACGTCTCTTCTTGTAATACAAAACGTATTTCTGATGTTGAAATACGAAGATAATCAATATCTTGATGTTGGATTAATGCTTGATCTAATTGTGTTTTATCTGTATCTAAAACAAGCGCTCGTTCACGCATTTTTATACTCCGTAAATACAATAAGCTTGTTGACGTTCTCCATTAGCGTCTGATGGTGTTCATGTTTTATGATGGCGTAACCAGCACGACCATAAATACCCTTAGATTCAGCTTGTTCACCATCTGTCCAATCGAGTTCAACCAAATCAAAGTTCTGATAAAAATCTTGCCTTGTCAGCGAAACTCCCGGAATAGCGCGCAGTAAAACTATCGCAAAAAGCTGCGAAGGATAATGAGGTAAAGGTTGTTCATCAGGTTGTTCCAGGGAAAGCAGGGTGTGAGCAGCATAGAGATCGACACCATAACTTAGAGTTATTATTTCAGGCACCCATGCACCAGCCGGTCTTAATGCACATTCATTAAAGAATATACCTTCATCATTTTTAAAAAGTTCGAGGTGAAAGACCCCGTCGGGGGCCTGTAATTGTGTTAAGGCACATAAACAAAAGGCATTAATTTGTTCGTAAAACTCAGCGAAATCTTTGCGTGACATTATTTGCAAAGCCAGCGTTTTCCCTTCATTACATTGCATCGGAGGCGTGGTGTACTGGCAGATAGAAAGCCAACGTAATTTACCATCTGACCAAATCCCGTCAGCAATGAACTCAGATGCAGTAATTTTATTTTCAACAACATAAGCTACGCAGCTTAGATTCTCTTTATATTGTCGAAAATAAGTTTCGTAATCAAATTCTGAGCTAATAGCTGTTGTTGCGAAAGACCCCATACCATTAGCTGGTTTTATAATGAAAGGAGAACCCACTTCAACAACCAATTGTGAATAATCAACGTCACGGGTTACATAACGGCAATGAGCATGGGGAACAACTTGTGCCAATCTCTGTTTCTGTAAACATTTATCACGAAAATATAAAGTACTGCGATAATCTTTAGAACCGGGTAATTGCAGCATATCGCGCAGTACTGCTGCCGTAAATACTCCATCTTCGTTGCCAGTAACGATCCCTTTAATTGTCTGTATGGGCAGATTCAATAAGCACCGGAGAACTTCCTGTGCATCTTCTAAATCTTTAACCATATAGTATTCTGTACCACTGAGGGCAGGTTTAAATTTGGAAACGATATGAATAACTTGATATCCCTGACGAATTAACGCGTTCGCAATACCTTCACGATACCCTAATACAATAACTGTGTTATTCATTGATTTTCTCCTGAACGTAAAATATAGAGATCGTGCTTGCTGGTATTAAAAGGACCTAAATATTTAAATCCTCTTTCGGTAAAGAAATGGATATTTGTTATTAATGAACGACGTAATGCGATAATGATAGGTAATTGCGCCTGCTTGTCTGCCTCTTTACAAATTATATGAAGTAATCTACTGGCAATACCCCGACGTCTGAATTCCGGTAATACAGACAAATAGCTGAACGTTAGATTACCCTCTTCTTGTTCAAACAGCACAGCCGCAATAACCTGACTATCATATTTAGCAATTCGCCAACGTGTTAACTTTTCCATAATACTGACAGAAGTTTCATATAGTGCTGAAGGTATAAAGTCAGCGATAAATGGCGTATAGACTTCATGCAATACTGCTAATATTCCTTTGACATCTTCCGCAGTGGGTATAAAGAAATTAATCGCTTTTTTTGACATTATTCTTTATTCTTTCTCTGTCCTGTACTTATTCTGTTTAATGACCATAAACAGTTGGCTTTCATATAAAATTGTCAATTTATCATCAGATTGATATTTTTCTACCAGCATTTTTAATCGTCCGGTAAACTGTTCACCGTGGGCAGTTAAAGCACGCTGTACTTGAGTCGATGAACGACTCATACCGATAAATGCTTCTCCGGGAATAATCATATTCCAGTGAGTATTGAGTGTAATGTGGAGAACATTTTCATGTTGGAATGCAATATTTAATTCTTGTGCGTAATCAAAATCCCGGTAATGACGGCTATAATTGGGACTGAGTTCTTCCAATAGATTTTCATATTCATTAAGAAATTCATTGTGTCGGTAATCTCGGTTATTTTGTAAGATCGCCATCACACCATTGTCTGCCAGGCTATTTCGCGCCAGATTTAATACTGCCGCCCTATCCATCCATTGCAAAGATTGTGCTGCAATAATCAGATCGGGGTTATCCATGCCGGAGAGGTGCTGCTCTGTACTACCATGCAACCAATTGACCCACGGTAGCTTTTGTTTACCTATGTCGATCATATCTTGTGAAATATCAATAGCAGTGTAATGATGCTGTTGACCTAATAGATTTGTCAGTCCTTCAATGGCGATACCCGTTCCTGCCCCAATATCAACAATGGACAGCAATCTGTCTTTAGGCAGCCAGTAGTAAATTTCACGGAAAAGTGCTTCTGGATATCTGGGACGATAGAGGTCATATCCTTTAGCCAAACCATCAAATTTTTCTTTCTGTTGTATCATAAGATCCTTTGCTCCTTTTGTTCAGACAATAGGTTCAGGATGTAGTTGAGACATCCACCGGCGCGGACAAAAGCCAACATTTGTTCCGATGGTGGAGAGAAATGGGCTAATGGTGTTTCAGAAACAAAATGGCCTTCATTGATTAAACATTCAACGGATAAACCTTCACGAAAACCTTCAATATCGGCTTCAATCGCCAGCAGGCCAAGATTCCAGGCATTACGGAAAAAAATCCGTCCGAAAGCAGGAGCAACAACCATAGATATACCTGCGGCTAATAACGTACTGACTGCTTGTTCTCTTGAGCTGCCAATACCAAAAATACCTTTACAAACAATGATATCTCTAGGTTGTAAAGTGGAAAAAAAATCAGGAAACCGATTCTCAAACAGATGTGGCGCCAATTGGGCTGGGTCGGTGTACATGTGTTTATAACGTGCAGGAATAATGTCATCGGTAGAAATATCACCAGTAATCATCTTAACGTGATAATTTTGTTGTTCAATCATGCCATTCAAGCTCCGTAATCAACGGTACTCTGCCGTGCAATGCTACATTTGCTGCAACTAAAGGTGATGAGAGGTAAATATCCGCATCAGCATTACCCATGCGCCCTTGGAAATTTCGGTTCATCGTTGACAAAACCCGCTCTCCTTTGGCTGGGATTGTGCCTTGCGTTCCAACACACGCGCCGCATCCGGGCGGTGTCACCAAAGCACCCGCAGAAACAATTTTTTCGATATAGCCGCGTCGCATAGCTTCCAGATACACGTGTTTTGAACCCGGTGTCACAATACAATGAACATCTTGATGAACCCGCTGGTTATCAAGAATTGCAGCTACCTCGGCAATATCTTCCAAACGGCTGTTGGTACAACTGCCAATAAAAACATAATCTATCTTTTGTCCTGAAAGGGTTTCTAATGGAACTGCCTGAGCAGGTGAATGTGGCAGGGAAATATGCGGTGTCAAATCAGATATCGAAAATATCAGCTGGTAATCAGCTGACTCTGGATAGATAGGCCTCATATTGGCAGGCCTTCCTAGCCCATCCGGCATAAATACACACTTTGCACCCAGTTCAACGCCCATACTGGCGAAACTGGCGGCAGAATCTAAAGATAGACTATGGCCCCATTCCCCGCTGAGTTCGACTGAACGGTATAAAAATGGTGATTGCCCAAAGTGACGCAGTAAAGCAAGCATAATATCTTTCGTCCGGGTCGCTGGGTGTGGTTGACCAGAAATACTTAAACTAACCGTTTCTGGCACTTTCAACCAAGTCTGTCCTGTCAGCATCGCAGCCAATACATCAGAGGCTCCCATTCCCAAAGCCAATGATTGTACTGCTCCCCCCGTACAAGTATGAGAATCAGCACCAATAACAATATTACCCGGTTGAAACCACTGTTCTTCCAGTGCGATTAAATGGCTAATACCTTCTCCTCTGGTGAAAATATTAACTCCAATAGACTTGGCAAAAGCCATTGCTTCATTAACACGTTCAGCCATTAATTTATCGGGAACTATTACTGAATGATCGAAGAAAAAACCAATTCTTTCGGGGTGCAAAACTTGTTTTAAATGATGTTGGCGAAAAAGATTGGCGATAGTCGGTGAATTGCCATCCTGAACATAAATTCTATCGACCTCAACGGTGATCAACTCCTTAGCCTTAACGTTAGTATTTTGGCTATGTTCAGCAATAACTTGATTAACAATAGGCTGATCATGAGTCGTCATGTTATTGCTCCTTCTGCCTGACGATAGAGCTCACATAATGTATGAGCAGGTATTCCTCCCAGATGTTTTTCAGCCACTTTTCGCACCAGAGATAGACAGTGTTCCAATGTTTGAGGCTCTGTTTCTATACCTCTTTCTTCTAAAATATTTTGCAAAATAGCCCGGCCGGAATGTTTACCGATCACCATGCGACGCTGACCGCCGACCCTGGCCGGTTCGAAGGGTTCAAACGTTTTGTTGTCTTTTAACATTCCATTGACATGGATGCCGGACTCGTGGGCAAAAACATTGCTGCCAACAATAGGTTGCCAAGGGGAAATAGGGTATCCGCTAGCCTGAGCCACTTTGTAAGAGAGGCTGGTAAGTTGTTGGGTATCAACACCAGCATCTATTTGATAAAAATGTTGCAAAGCCATCACCATCTGAGCCAAATCCGGCATTCCGGCTCGCTCCCCCATTGCGTTAACACAAACGTGGAAATAACGCGCTCCTGCTTCAAGACCCGCCAGCGTATTTGCCACAGCCAACCCAAAATCATTATGGCAATGGCATTGTAGATTAATAGATGATGCCTCACGAACGGCGCAGACTCGCTGTGCATATTGCTGACTGTTAAGAATACCGATGGTATCTGAAAGACGCAGCCGGTCAGCGCCAGCTTCTGCAACATTGCCCGCATATTCTTGTAGGAAACTGATTTCGGTTCGGCCGACATCTTCTGCACTGATTGAAACGAAGATACCTTTATCTTTAGCGAATTTAATCATATCTCTGGCCGTAGTTAACAGCCAATTTCTGTCTTTGCTTACACTGTGCTTAAGATGAATATTTGAAGTCGGCAGACCAATGTGTATCGCCTTAAACCCCAGAGAAAGGGTATATTTAATATCTTCAAGTACGCCACGATTCCAACCAATGATATTCACTTCATCCTTACGATCCAGAATTTCTTGTAATGCAAGTACTTCTTCGCCTTTCATCGCTGGAATCCCTGCTTCTATCCATTTAACACCGGCTTCTACTAATGAATTAAAAATACTCACTTTAGTTTCTTTTGAAAATGCAACCCCCGGAGCTTGTTCACCATCACGTAACGTTGTATCTTCCAAAATAATATTCTCTTTAATGGCCATCGCATCGCCACCTTATTTTTATTGATGAGTAGTTAGTTAAACGTGAAATCTGCTGGCAGGTTTAGGGATATTTAATTTTTCTCTTAATGTTCCATCTTTGTATTTGGTCTTGAATATATTAAGTTTTTGCAACTCAGGAACAACATAAGTAATAAATTCATCTAAACATCCAGACATACTGGGAGGCATAAGGTTAAATCCATCACAGGCATTTTCATGCAACCATTGAGATATTTGGGTAGCAACTTGCTGGTAAGAACCAACAAAAACTAAATGCCCCCTGGAAATAATGATTTTTTCGTACAACTGCTTAATCGTTAAAGATTCCGATTTAGACATTTTTTCAATAATTGCCCGACGGCTCTGATTACCATTAGAAGCAGGAATGTCAGGCAGAGGTTGGTTGATATCGTATGCTGACAAATCAATATCACCAAGCAAATCGGATAACATACTAAGGCCAAATTTTGGATGAATAAGCTTCCGAAAATTATTGAATTTCTCTTTGGCACTCTCCCCATCTGGGCCAATAAAAAAGCACAGTCCCGGCATGATTAAAATATCGTTATAGTCTCTATCATACTTATGAAGCCGAGATTTCAAATCCCTATAAAATACTTTTGCTGAGTCAATGTCTGGTTGTGCAGTGAACACTAATTCGGCTGTTCTGGCGGCCAGTTCTTTACCGGGTTCAGAG
Source organism: Xenorhabdus sp. Sc-CR9 (assembly GCF_963897815.1). Classification (NCBI taxonomy): domain Bacteria; kingdom Pseudomonadati; phylum Pseudomonadota; class Gammaproteobacteria; order Enterobacterales; family Morganellaceae; genus Xenorhabdus; species Xenorhabdus sp. Sc-CR9. Next base: position 2,393 of record NZ_CAWQTY010000191.1, on the reverse strand, counting down.
GAACCTGCCTGTACAATAATTGGGTGTCCCTGGGGAGGCCGAGAAATATTCAGAGGGCCTTTTACAGAAAAATATTTTCCCTGGAAATTTAATTCATGGCATTTTGACGGAACATAAAAAATACCACTTTGTTTATCGCGAGGTAAGGCATCATCATCCCAGCTATCCCATAATCCAGTAACAATTTCCCAGGATTCGGCAGCTTGACGATATCGCTCGTCATGTTCAGGATGTTTAGCAAAACCAAAGTTTTTCGCTGCATGAGATTTAGAGGAAGTCACCAGATTCCAACCAGCACGCCCATGACTAATGTGATCCAACGAAGCAAATTCACGGGCAATATTAAATGGATGTTTGTAGGTGGTCGAAGCTGTCGCAACCAAGCCGATGTGTTGAGTAACCATTGCTAATGCTGATAATAATGTCATGGGTTCAAATACCACGACCCTACTCCCATAACCTAGCTGGTCATCCTGAAAAACCGAGGGAGTATCAGAAAGAAAAATCAAATCGAATAAGCCCTTTTCTGCTGTACGGGCCATATTCAGATAGTGATCTATATCCAGTGCTGCCCGGGCATTGACATCAGGATGACGCCATGCGGCAGGATGATGCCCAGTGCCATAAGCAAGGTAAGCTCCAAGCACTAATTGTCGTTTATTATTTTCCATGATATTTCCTTTTATTTTTTTCAAAAAAATCAGGATACATTAGGAATAAGGTTTATAACTTTTTTTACACTAATACAGTCTTTTTCAATTTCTGCTGTTCGTCCATGCTTCAATATCTCGTGGGATACATACTCCATTGCTTTATAAGCAGCTCTGAGCATATGGTTTGCATAAATAATAATATTAAATCCGGCATCACTTAGTTCTTTATGATAAGTCATTGAATAAGTAGTTGGCACACATATAAGTGGTAATTTTGGATATTTTTTTCTAAAAATCTTACTGAAATCAATGATCTCATTAGGTGTGTCTTTACAACTATGGATCATAATGCCACTAGCACCAGATGTAATATAGGAATGAGCTCTTTCAAGTGCATCTTCAATTCCATAACCAGCAATTAAACTCTCCAATCTTGCAAAAACCATTAACCGGGTGTTTTGTTGCGCTGCTTTACCTCTGGCTATCTTATTACTGAATTCTTTAATATCTGCTAATTCTTGTTTGACACTTGTACCAAATAGAGAATTTCTTTTATCTCCTGTTTTATCTTCAATGACGACCGCATCTAATCCTATTTGTTCCATTTTTCTGATATAATGCACAAAGTGTTCAACACGTCCTCCAGTATCTGCATCCATAATAACTGGCAGCCTAGTTATTAGTTTTATTTCATGAATATTTTGCAAACGACTATTAATATCCAGTGTTTCGTTATCTGGTATACCTTTCACAGCTGAATCAGTCAACGAACTTGACCAGAGACCATCGAATTTATGGATATGGTCATTATTATCTGTGTAATTTGCATTCTTGATAATAAGTGCTGAAAGCGGATTATGCGCTTCAATAAAAGTAAGTGATTTTTTCTTTTTGAGTAACTTCTTCAGCATAAAAAATTTCCTTTGAGGGTTAAATAACAACTCAATAAATTAAAGAAAAAAATACCTTTATTATTTTTATAGAAAATATCGTATCATCTTTTTATTAAATTTAAGTTAAATGGCCTGTGGAAAAATGACGCTTATATTTGTGACTAATCTCTAAAAAACAAATTGAACAAAAAATTACTCAAGAAATAGTTTTACATTCAATATGTTGTTGTTTGTATATCCTAATGTAGGAACAACCTGAATTCATACAATAAATACAACAAGCATAGTAATCAGCTAACATCTGCGTACCACCATAGCCATAATAATCTGGTTTTCTTCATTATTCAGGAGACAAATAAATAAAGTGTTCCCGTTCTGGATGACGGGAAATGACCTCAACCATCCACGACAGCACACCTGCATCAACACGGTCTGTTTTCGCCAGATAGCCCATGACACGTGCAAAATCTCTGGCCTGTATTGTTTACACTATCACGCCCCCCTTTACATATGCGGCTTAAGGTGGTTTGGGATCACCTCCTTATAAGCGAAACCGAAAGATCTAACCTCATCAAACATACAGAGTGGAAGAACTTCATCCAAAAGAACACCTTTTTATGACATACATGCAGCTATCTTGAAAATAGTGTTATTAGTGAATTCCATTGATGCTATTTTCCTTTTGACATCATCTTCTGCATCACTATCTGCCCGAACATGCCGGCTGACTGCCTGACCTGTCCCACGCCCTGGTTCATCATGCCGCTGATATCGCCCATTCGCACCCCCGCCCAGGCCAGTGCGCCCAGCCAGACCATCGGCAGGACAATAAACAGCATCCCCATCA
>NZ_CAWQTY010000190.1:0-26551 GCF_963897815.1 Xenorhabdus sp. Sc-CR9 | reverse complement strand
CATTCCGTGAAACCCTTCGCCACTTTTTTCATACCACTTTGCCAGAAAAAGCGAAAGAACTCACGACTCGACTGACTGACAACTTTCAGATTTTAAAACCTGCATCTTCAAGTTAGATTGGTATATATTAAATAATACATTTACCTTGAGAATATATTGCCATTTAATATTTAATTAAATTATAAATTAAGTGATTATTTAATTATGGTTGAAAATAATTTGATTAAATAAGTGATTATTTATCTATTTTTATAGATAATGCATTCTTCATTTTATGGAACCTAAAGGTTAGCAGATGTATTGTAATCACGTTGTTTCTGGTGTTGTTTTTAGCGCTATTTTCAGTGGAGTTATCGGCGGAATTCTTTGGGTTATACAAAATAAAAAGAAAATAAGTAAGAAATCTGCTGCTGTTATCTTCATTGTTACAACCATTAGCTGGAACTTATTTTATTTTAAAATTCTTAGGGAAAACAATGAATTAACTATTAATAACCCTGATTCTTCAATGTTAATAGAACAGGATTCTATTTTTTTAACTATTAAAAACAAAGATCCAAAACTTTATAATGAATTTAAACAGATAGTCTCAACATTGCAGAAAAAAAGTAAAAGCAAAGAGGAAATCCAGAATGAGATTACTAAGAAGTTAATTTCATTAACTAATAATCGTATTTTGTTTGCCCCGGATAAAAATGTTATTTCTCATATACAAATGGTTATAAAGCAAATGGGTTTTTTGCAGAAAGAAAGCGCTGATAAATGTCTTAAATTTATTTTTCCAGATACAGGGGAGGACTTTTCTGAACTTATAAAAATATCAATATTGTTTCCACCAGAGTTATATGCTCAGCGCGTAAAAACGGATAAAGAGATGATTATCGCTTCTTATGGTGAAAAACAGCATCAATTCTCGGTTGAAAGCAGTAGCCTTGCTTTACAAGATATAGAGCACATAATGATTGATATGGTGCATAAATATGGTGAAGATATCGCGTTGTTAGAGTCGCCTCATCGTGCTAATACTAATAAAGAGAAAAGCTGTAAATTACTTATTGATTTGAATAAACGAGTTGTTGAATTACCACCGGAGAAATCCGCTCGCATATATCGTTATTTTATGAGTCAGTTGCAATAAAGGCGTTTTCTTTCAGAACTAATTGTAATAAGGGCAAAAAAAAGCTCCGCGTAGGAACGGAGCGATAATGGGTAAAAGTAGCTGGGAAAATATAGTACATTCACAGAGTAACGCTATGCTATTAAATGCCGGCTAAACAACAGGGTCATTGTGCAAAAATAATGTCATATTAGCTTTTAAAGAAAGGTGTTAAGGTATGATTTCAATATCGGCTTTGGATACCCTTTTAACTTTATGATTTATAGGTTATTTTTTCAAATCCTTGACATAACCCATGATCCATAAATTATCGATTCATTAACAAAGATACAATTTGAAAGAAGACAGGTATAAATCCTTTGTCTGTTTTTTTAATGAAAAATTGCATCCCGAATAATTTCCAGTGACGCGGGGTTTTCAACCAGAGCAATATCACTGGGTTCGCGTCCTTCACAGATTGCCTGCATGGTGCGACGCAACATTTTTCCTGAACGAGTTTTGGGTAATTGGCTTACAAAATAGATACGTGCCGGGCGCCCGACACTGCCGATTTTTGTATCCACAAGTAGCATCAGTGCTTTTTCCAAAGTAGCAAAATGCTCGGCACTTTGGATTTCCCGTCCTTCCTTAAGGACAGTAAAAGCAACCGCCGCTTGTCCTTTTACATCATCCTTGATGCCAATCACAGCAACTTCGGCCACATCTTCATGGCTGGAGATACACTCTTCTATCTCCCGTGTTCCTAAACGATGACCAGAAACATTAATCACATCATCCGAACGCCCCAGAATAAAATAGTATCCATCGCTGTCACGAATTCCCCAGTCAAATGTTGAATATACTGGTTGGTTAAAGCGCTTCCAGTAAGTATTGATAAAACGAGTATCGTCACCATAAATAGTTTGGATACAGCCTGGTGGCAGAGGGCCTTTAATGACCAGCATTCCTTTTTCATTAGCACCACATTCTTGAGCGGTCAGTTCATTGATCAATTTGACGTTAAAGCCATACATAGGGAATCCCGTGCTACCAAAACGACTGGATCTGTCGTCCAGACTCCGCGCAATTGCCATAATCGGCCAACCTGTTTCGGTTTGCCAGAAATTATCAATTACAGGCACATTTATGGTCTCAGCAATCCAACGGGCAGTATGTTCATCAAGAGGTTCTCCTGCTAAATACAGTGTTTCAAGCGATGAAATATCATAATTGGCAATACAATCCGTCGGGTATTTTTTCAGGACGCGGATTGCCGTAGGAGCAGAAAACATTCTGGTAACCTGATATTTTTCAACAAGTTGCCACCAAATACCGGCATCAGGGCGTACCGGTAGCCCTTCATACATGATGGTTGCCATACCAGCGATCAGAGGAGCGTAAATAATATAAGAGTGTCCGACAACCCAGCCTATATCTGATGTACAAAAGAAAACACCGCCTGCTTTACCACCAAAAATAACGTCCATAGACGTTGCCAGTGCTACAGCGTAACCGCCGACATCTCGTTGTACTCCTTTGGGCGTTCCTGTTGTGCCTGATGTATAGAGCACACAGGAAATTTCATTGGATTCAAGCCATGTGACAGGTACTTCAGCATCAAAATATTCTTGCCTCAATGTGGAGAAATCCACATCTCTGCCTTTGACCCAATTGATATCAGCCAGTCCACGATTCACCATCAATACATGGCGTGGTGTGTGGTTCGCTGACTCAATGGCTTCGTCCAGCAATGGTTTATAGGGAATGATTTTACCTCCGCGTGCCCCCGCATCTGCGGAGACAACCAGAACAGGTTCAGCATTATCTAGCCGGGTAGCCAGGCTGTGCGAAGCAAAACCGCCAAATACCACTGAATGGATTGCCCCGATACGGGCGCAGGCCAGTAAAATAAACAGGGCTTCAGCTATCATTGGCATATAGACAACCACACGATCACCTTTTGTGACGCCGAGTGAAAGCATTATGGCAGCGGCTCTATTGACTTCCTGATGTAATTCTTTGTAAGTAAATACTTTTTCACTGTTGGTTTCAGTTGAAATAGCAATCAGTGCCTTTGAATCAGGTTGGCTCTCCAGCCAGCGATCTAATGCGTTATAGCAAAGATTGGTTTTTCCTCCGCAGAACCAGCGGGCAAAGGGAGGATTGCTGTGATCCAATACCTGATCGAAAGGCTGCTGCCAATATATTCGCCTGGCTTGTTCTGCCCAAAAAGCATTAGGATCATCAATCGAATGCTGATAGAAGTCTTGGAATGACATAACCTCTCCTAGTACTGTACAGATGAGAAGCGGCTCCAGAAACCAGAACCGCCATCTTTCATCTTTAAGCCATAGTTTGAAATCTATTGGTTACAGGTTATAAACGTACAAATCGAGATATTCGTTTACAGGGATGTCTCTCAATGAGATGAGGTTGAGGGAGACAGCCTGAATTTTTTGTTGTTGCTCTTCTGAAAAACGGCGCGACAGATTGATTTTGAATTTTTCCTCTAACAAAGGAATACCATCTTTGCGGCGGCGGGCATGTCCAATTGGGAATTCAACCTTCACTTCATCCAGTTGAGAGCCATCGGTAAATTCCAGAGTCAGTGCATTGGCAATGGAGCGTTTTTCTGGATGGTGATAATCATGGGTGAAATCGGGATCTTCGACGCAGCTTATTTTTTTCCGTAAAGCATCAATACGGGGATCGATGGCGATATTGTCCTCATAATCCGCAGCGGTCAGGCGACCAAAAATCAGCGGTATGGCAACCATATATTGAATGCAGTGATCCCTGTCTGCCGGATTATTCAGTGGGCCTTGTTTATCGATAATCCTGATACAGGCCTCATGGGTTCGGATAGTAATCCGGGCGATATCTTCAACTTGTTTACCCCGTTCTTTCAGTTGCTGATGCAGGATCATTGCTGCTTCTACGGCAGTTTGTGAATGGAACTCTGCCGGGAAAGAGATTTTGAACAGCACATTCTCCATCACATAAGAGCCATAGGGACGCTGGAATTTGAATGGCTGACCATTGAATAAAACATCATAAAACCCCCACGTTTTTTCTGTTAATACGGAGGGGTATCCCATTTCGCCTTTTTGAGCAATCAGAGCAAGGCGTACTGCGCGGGAAGTTGCATCTCCTGCCGCCCAGGATTTGCGGGAACCGGTATTGGGCGCATGGCGATAGGTTCTTAAGGATTGTCCATCGACCCAGGCCAGTGAAACTGCACTTAACATTTCCTCACGCGACAAGCCCAGCATATGGGCAACAACTGCTGTGGAAGCCACTTTGACTAAGACCACATGATCCAATCCGACTTTATTGAAAGCATTTTCCAACGCCAGACAGCCTTGAATTTCATGGGCTTTAATCATGGCTGTCAGTACGTCCCACATGGTTAGAGGTGTTTTCCCCCGAGACACGGCATTTCTTGATATCCAATCAGCAGTGGCGAGTATTCCCCCAAGATTATCAGACGGATGTCCCCATTCAGCCGCCAACCAAGTGTCGTTAAAATCTAGCCAGCGGATCATTGTACCAATATTGAATGCAGCCTGAACGGGATCAAGTTCAAATTGCGTTCCCGGTACGCGCGCTCCGTTAGGCACAATCGTCCCCGGAACAATAGGTCCCAATAATTTTGTGCAGGCGGGGTATTCTAATGCTTCTAAGCCACAGCCCAGTGTATCGATAAGGCAATGATGGGCAGTCGCGTAAGCAATCGGGGATACGACAATGTAGTCCATGACATAATCCACAATATCCACAATCACGTGATCATAGTCAGGGCGGTTACTCACAGCAGAGGCAGACATAATCAATCCTTAAATTGTTATTTATACCTGTCGTCTTTCAAGTTGCAGCTTTGTTGGCTGCGCTCACTCACCCCAGTCACATAGTTATCTATGCTCCAAGGGATTCGTTCCTTGCCGTCGCGCTGCATCTTGAAATCCAATGGGTATATAAATTGCGCTATTTACGTTTATCAATGGGTATAAATTGTAAATTTTCAGGGCCGGTATAGTTAGCTGAAGGACGGATAATTTTATTATCAATACGTTGTTCCATAATGTGTGCCGCCCAGCCTGAAGTGCGGGCAATGACAAACAGTGGTGTAAACATAGCAGTAGGAATACCCATCATGTGATAAGACACCGCAGAGAACCAATCGAGGTTTGGAAACATTTTCTTGTTATCCCACATCACAGATTCAATTCGATTCGCAATGTCATACATTTGGGTTGTACCTGCTTCTTGAGATAGTTGCAGGGCGATTTCTTTAATCACTTTATGGCGTGGATCGGAAACGGTATAAACCGGATGACCAAAGCCGATGATGACTTCTTTTCGCTCCAAACGGGCAAGAATATCGGCCTCAGCTTGATCAGATGAGTCATAGCGCTGCTGGATTTCGAACGAAACTTCATTGGCCCCGCCATGTTTCGGCCCTCTCAGCGCACCAATACCGCCGATAATGGCAGAATAAGTATCTGATCCTGTACCTGCAATCACGCGGCTGGTGAAAGTCGAGGCATTGAATTCATGCTCGGCATACAGGATAAGGGAGATATGCATTGCTTTTTCCCAAGATTCAGGCGGCTTCTGGCCATGCAGGAGATGGAGGAAATGCCCGCCGATGGAATCATCATCAGTTTCAACTTCAATGCGTCGCCCGTTATGGCTGTAGTGATACCAATAAAGCAATATTGAACCAAGGGAAGCCAACAGACGATCGGCGATATCACGTGCGCCAGCAAGGTTATGATCTTCTTTTTCCGGCAGGGTACAGCCCAGAACAGAAACACCCGTGCGCATGACATCCATTGGATGCGCCACTGCCGGCAGAGCTTCCAATGCCGATTTAACGCTACTGGGCAGACCGCGTAAGGCTTTCAATTTGGCTTTATAGGAAATGAGTTCTGCGCGGGAAGGAAGCTTATCGTGAATAAGTAAATAAGCTATTTCTTCAAATTCACAATGGGCGGCTAAATCGAGAATATCATAACCACGATAATGTAATTCGCTACCGTTTTTTCCCACGGTACAGAGTGCTGTATTGCCCGCAATAATGCCGGACAAGGCAACGGATTTTTTGGGTTTGAATTGAGTTGATTCAGAAGATCCCGTTGTCTTATTCTGTATATTCATGAATATCCCCTCTGCTGTTTTTCTGCGAAAACAGGGCATCCAGTTTTCGCTCAAAAGCGTAGTAGTTGATGCTTTCATACAGTTCATTGCGGGTTTGCATCATATCAATGACATTTTTCTGTGTGCCGTCGTGACGCAAAGCGGTATAGACTTGTTCGGCGGCTTTATTCATAGCTCGAAACGCCGATAGCGGGTAAAGGGCGATAGCGACATCCACGCTCCTTAATTCTTCAATAGTAAAGAGCGGGGTAGCGCCAAACTCAGTAATATTCGCCAAAATGGGAACTTGTATTCTGGATGCGAATTCCTTATACATATGCAGTTCTGTAATAGCTTCAGGGAACAGCATATCCGCGCCAGCTTCAATGTAGGCAGCGGCTCTGTCCAGAGCGGCATCCAACCCTTCTACAGCCAATGCATCAGTACGTGCCATAATGACAAAGTCCGCATCGGTGCGGGCGTCAACGGCAGCCTTGATGCGATCTACCATCTCTCCTTTGGAGACAATTTCTTTATTTGGACGATGCCCGCAACGTTTAGCACCGACCTGATCTTCAATATGGATGCCCGCAGCACCTGCTTTGATAATAGAACGAACAGTACGGGCAACATTAAATGCTGAAGAACCAAAACCAATATCAGCATCAACGAGAAGCGGTAAATCGCATACATCTGTAATACGGCGGATATCAGTCAATACATCATCCAGTGTCGAAATGCCTAAATCCGGCAAACCGAGCGAACCAGCAGATACGCCACCACCTGAAAGATAAATAGCCTTGTAGCCTGCTCGTTTTGCCAGTAACGCATGATTTGCGTTGATGGTTCCGACTACCTGTAACGGAGATTCGGCCTCTATTGCCTGACGAAAAGCCAAACCCGCAGAATAAAATGCCATATATAACCTCATTGTTACTAAAATGAAACTTATTTGTATTGTGTTGTTATATAAGCAAAGTGTATGCCAAAAATCAAAAACAAGCGCAAAAATTAGCCATCATTCAAATTATGGAATATATTTTTATTTTTAAATCAAGAGCATGATGGGTTTTGGTGGAATAGAGTGGTGACCAAATAGTTATTGGTTATAATGTATACTTGTTTCATTCTGAATCAATTATGTTTCATTTTTGTTTTACTGATAACAAATGAAACATTGAATGAAATTATTGAAAGGGAAACAGGGGAGAAATATGGTATCAACACATTCAGAAGAGCGTGATAATAACAAACCGGTGATTTGGACAGTCTCCGTTTCCCGGCTTTTCGATCTTTTTCGTGATATTACGCCAGAATTTGATCATCAGGCAGAAATCACCCCTATCCAGTTGGGTTTCGAATATGCAATTCAACATATTCGTAAGCGTCTGGAAACAGAGCATTGTGATGCCGTAATTTGTGCCGGTTCTAATGGCGCTTATTTGAAAAGTCGCTTATCCGTGCCAGTGATTATTGCCAAGGCCAGTGGATTTGATGTCATGCAAGCATTGGCTCGTGCCCGGCAGATCAGTTCCCGAATTGGTGTCATTAATTACCAGAATACTTTTCCTGTATTGGAGGAGTTTCAGCAGAGCCTCAACCTACGGATTGAACAGCGTAGCTATGTGACAGAAGAAGATGCCAGAACACAAGTCAATGCCTTGAAATCGATGGGCATCAAAGTGATTGTCGGCGCAGGGTTAATTACCGATCTTGCTTATGAAGCGGATCTGGTGGGTGTTTTTATCTATTCCGCTGATTCTATCCGGCAGGCATTTCAGGATGCGCTGGATATGGCCAAAATGACCAAACTCAATCAGTCAATAATTTCTCCTTTCCCAACGGAAGATAAATTACGCATTCGCCATACGATCAGCGACATTAGGGGAAATTCTGCTGCAATGGAACATGTTCGCAATACTATTATGCTGTATTCCCGTTCGGTGGCCACGGTCTTGATTCAGGGCGAAAGCGGTACAGGGAAAGAGCTGGTGGCACAGGCCATTCATTACGAATATACATTGCGTTACGGACAATTGGTGGGCAAACATCCACGACCCTTTGTAGCCGTTAATTGTGGTGCTATTGCGGAGTCTTTGCTGGAAGCTGAACTATTTGGTTATGAAGAAGGTGCTTTCACGGGTTCGAGGCGAGGTGGACGGGCAGGTTTGTTTGAAGTCGCTCACAGAGGAACGTTGTTTCTGGATGAAATCGGTGAAATGCCGCTACCTCTGCAAACACGGTTATTGCGGGTATTGGAGGAAAAATCTGTTGTCAGAGTCGGAGGATATCGCCCGATTGCTGTTGATGTCCGTATTATCTGTGCAACTCATTGTGATTTGGATACATGGGTGCGAGAAGGGCGTTTTCGTGCAGATTTGTTCTATCGTTTATGTGTATTGCGGATCAATATACCGGCCTTGCGGGAAAGGGAAAATGATATTGGTTTATTGGCAATGGAATACCTGCAACGGGCATTTGCAGCGCAAAATTTATCTGTTTCATCATCGAAAAGAAAAGAATTTGTTGCTTGCCATGAAGTCCTGAAATCCTATCACTGGCCGGGAAATGTACGTGAATTGCGTAACTTGATGGAACGGATAGCGCTTTATTTAAGTGTCAATCCTGAACAGTCCCTGACTCCTGAATTGATATTATCGCTCTCACCTGAGCGTCAGATTGATATTAATGATGCCGATAATTGTATAAAAGCAGCCAAGTTTATTGAATCACCTTTATTTATTGAAAGTATTCCTTCAGCGCATGAAGTTATGGCACGATTTTCAGGTAATCGTCGTGCGGCGGCGGAATATCTGGGAATTAGCCGCACGACATTATGGCGGAGATTAAAGTGGGAACAGGATAAAATTAAATAGAAAAATCAATCATTATGTTAGTCTCATTAGCTTGATAGCATATCTTGGTTGATATTATTCCATTTTTCTAGCTAATATAATCCCAATATTGTTATTAATACTTGAATGATTATCACCATTGTTATCATTTAAATCGTCAGGCATCCCTGCGGAACCCAACCAATTTCGCCTGAATTTTTATGAGCCCAATACCAACCATTCAACAATCTCTCCAGAAACAAACATTCCCCCACTTTTACTGTCAATTCATGAGAGGTGTAATTTTCGTTACATACTGCTTTATTTATCGAGATGAAACGTAAAATTTGTTGGGGAACCCAACCACTGATATTTAAAGTATTAGTTGTCCATATCCAGTGGGGATATTCAATGTCACTATAACTAATTAAAACTATCTCTCCGGTTTTCAATTTTATTGGATTTGGATACTCACTAACATGATCATGAATGACAGTGCCTTTTCTCAGCATTTCTACTCCTTAATTTTTTTGATAATAGAAAACTGTGTTCAGGTAATTATTTTTTAATTAATTGATCTTCATACATTATCGAAACCAGGTGATTTTTGATTGTTTTTTGGGATAACTAGAAATAGCTATAAGCGAGTTTAATTTGGTGATCATCCCTAAACCCTGTATCCCAAATAGTGAAATCTGACAAATCAAAATATGTCGGTAGCGCCAATATACCTTGAAACCAGTCGGTAAGCTCCAGTTCAATCACATTGGCCAGAGCTAAAGCACCATATTTCAAGAATATATCCATTTATTAGCCCAAGTTAATTTGGTTGATTTTATGAAAATAAGGAAATAAAAAATACTCTGTAATCCATTGATAACAGATATTAAAGATGCTTTAAAGATTTTTTTTCATTAATTGGGATGATGAACAATTATTATAAAAGGATTCTTCATTGTTTTTTGTATGAACTGAGTAATATTAAATAGCATTCTCATAATTTGAGCGTATCACTATTATGAAAACCCATTTAAAAAATAATATCTATTTAATTATTTTAATTGGAAATAAATTGGTGTGATTATCTATTAAATTCGGCACAACGAAACTTTTCATCTGGTAGTAAGCGTCTGACATAAGGCGTCATCAGGTACCGCAACCCTTGAGGAGGTCGATAATGCCCACTGGCATTTGACCAAGTCAATAAATCACCTGAACTAAATGATAAGGTTCCTGCATAATGCACGGGTTTTCTATAACCTATTGATGCATGTCCATCAACTGCATTATGCCAATGGTAATTAGAATCTCTTATACTTCTGGCGCAGCATATAGTATGAGGATCGTCGATAGAAATGATAAAGATATATTGCCCATCAGCCAGATTAGATTCTTTAGTTATATAATTTGTTAAAAAGTATTTTTCAGTTTTTTCCAGATAATAAAGTGATTCAAGTTTGGCTGGGCGCTGTAATAACCTATTTTTCTGTACTGCAATTAAATTCTCTGGTCTTATCATATTAAATTTATTTGATAGAAAAATATCAAACAGCTCTTTAATTAACAATTCATCATCTTCATCACTCATAATGAACTCCTTAAATAGACTTATCGCTTCGGTGACCCTACCCATTTAATGGATATATCTAAAGATACGAACATAAGCAGCGATAAAAAATATATTGGCGAATATATCTATATATTCATATAGCAGCCTTTATGTCAATGCCTACAAGGTAATTTTAAAAAATAAATAAGGTTGAAATCCTAATAATCGTAACTACTTTATTTGTCTAAGAATATGGGATTATCTTTTTAGTCTTTAGTTATTCTTAGCAAGCCGGGTAATAAACTGTCCGGCTTCTCTAGCAACACTAATCGCCGTTGATATCCTTGGATTATCTCATTCCGTCGCCATAATCCCGGCAAACGTGACAGATCGCAAAGGCATTCTTACGGCACTGGATCCTGTTGCAGCCCAGATGATCGGCATTCAAAGTATCCTCGCGGACTCTGGCTATATGGGCCAGCCTTTTGCCGATTCCATCAAGGAATGTTTAGATCAGATAGTGACCGTGCAAATAGCCAAGTGCCATATGGGGGAAAACATATCCCGACAGCCATCGACAATAACGGGGTGTAGGACTATCGACGCCTCGTCGGGAATGTAGTAGCGTACCATCATCTTTTCCAGTATTAAAATTCATCAGATGATAATACTATCAACGTATATTGAGGGACACAGCCTAGAGGTTAATTTCCATCTGTTGCGTGTCACGCTGAACAGTCAGTTTAAGTTTTCCCTCCGGTGTCAGCATAAGCCATTTTCTCACTTCATCAATCTGTGCCGGAGAATAGGCGACACCGTTTACCTTTAGCAAGATATCACCATTACGCAGCCCAGTATTCCGAAGAGCTGTATCATTGTTATAAAACACCTCAATATGCTGATGGGCATAACGTACGCTGATGGAACGTTTCGAAGCCAGATCATGCCGCTCGATGGATTGCGTATCATAGCAAAACATCATCCGTGAGGGGATAAAGGCATAGCGTTTAAAACGCGACAGGAACTCCATGCCCACAGCGAACTGCTGGTTTTGACTTTCACTGACTTTGGTTTCACCAAGTGACATGTTGTTGAAAGTTAATCCTTTCAGGATGTAAATTGGGGCGTTCATCATACCGCTTGCATCGACGCCAGGCGAATTCACGGAATCCAGTGTCACTGAACCCTTATGCTCTTTTGCAAAACGGATGAAGTCGTTGGTAACGTAACTTCCGTCCGCACCGGTATCAATGCGGAAAGGTACATGATTGTCACCATAATTAAACCAAAGCTGTGGCATTCGGTTATAACTGTCTTCATAACCTGTACATTGCTGATACGCGAGAGCGGAAGGCCCGTCTTTTAAAAGAACCAAGCGTTTCTTTTCATTATCGACCTGCCAGTTTATTTTTCTAAAAGTATCGATACCGATAATACCGTTGATATCCACACCCAGTGACTGAACAAACAGTGATAAATCCATCGACAACCAAATATCATTATCCCGAATTTCTTGTGAGCCAATGGAGAAAGGCATCGGTTTCAGAATAGTGAAATTCTGGTTTTCCAAACTCCCTGAGACAGTTTTGACATGAGAGAATTCCTGACGATAATTTGCAGGAAGCTCAGATAATAACCAAGGCTGTGTAATCTCAGCCGCAATATTTTTATCAATAACAGTTATGCTCGCGCCAGTATCAACCAGAAAGCGCCACGTCTTATGGTTTATGGTAACCGGAACTATCAGATTATTTTCAAAATGCGTGTCCAATATCGTCTCTGGTGTCGCAGGGTTTTTTACCTGAACTTTGTTAGCCAGCGTATTAGTACATCCCGCCAAACCAGTCACGCACAATAGAAGCGGTACTATTTTTCTTGCTTTTCCAAATATCAATTTCATTGAATGTTTTTTATCCCAATGTGTGTTCCAGAGTAATTACTAATCCGGATCAAAAAAGGCTCCTAAAGGAGCCTTTTTTGATAAATCTTCTTCACACTCCAACCACCACTATGAGCAGGGGAGGGCGCTTATACAAGTAGAGTTTCCCTCTTCTTAAGAGCGGTTTATAAGTGATTCAACAAAATATGTCAATCGGTATGCAGCAACAAATAACCCATATCTTGTTGCCAGAATAGTGTTTTATCCCGCTTATAAATAAGTCCCATCGTTTTTCATTTAACACAGTCAGATTTATCCCCAATCAACATAGGCAGTGCAAACAGTGCACATATATAAGGAGGAAGTCTCACGCTCTGCTTTTATTCACATTACTCATGATAGTTAACTTCATGCTCATGATGAATAAAAAACAACTAAAACATAACTTATAGTTATTATTATGTGTAAATTATTTTAGTAGGGTTATTTTTCCGTTGTGTTTTTTCGGAATTTATATATATTACGATGCGATTTATAAAATAAAGAGACACATATAATGAAAAAAGCACTATTAGTCTCAGCAATAATTGCTGGATTATCTATTTCTTCATTTACTGCAAACGCAAATGACAAACACACCATCTCACTCGGCTACGCTCAAACCAGTACGAAGCTGAAAATTATAGCAAACAATGAAAAGCCCTCTAAAGATCCAAGAGGTCTCAATCTGAAATACCGTTATGAGATTAATGATCATTGGGGTGTTATCAGTTCGATTACGCAAACTAAGTTAAATGTTTACTACGCGCCTAACCCTGTAAATAAAAAAGGCCGTAACGCTGATGAAAGTATTACTTATAGATCATTGATGGTAGGTTCAACATACCGCTTTAATGATTATATCAGCGCCTATACCTTGCTTGGTGTCGCTAATATTAAAGATCACCAGAAAACAAATTCAAACACGATCGAAAAGAAAACAGCTCTTGCTTATGGGACTGGCTTACAATTTAACCCAATATCAAATGTAGCTGTTGATGTTGCCTACGAATATTCACATTTGAAACAGGCTAAAGCAGGAACATGGACGGTTGGCATTGGTTACCGTTTCTAATTTGTTCTACTAAATAGCTATAGATGGACACCAACTCAATTCAAGTGAGTGAGTAGACTTTTCTGACAACGTAGCCGCAAACATGTATTGTCGCAAAAATATATTCGGCTTCAATGAGCGATGAGTCATAATCGGCCTCAGTGTATTTGTCTGAGGCCGATTTTTTTATGTCTGAGCTTTCTCGTTAACTAAGGCATTAGCCCCCTTTTTATGCAATATACTTTTTTATACAGCGGTTTGGAAAATCACACCATCCGCTTTTTCTGTATACTGGCTCAATTGATCAAAATTGAGGTAACGATAAGTATCTGCTGCGGTTTCATCGACTTTATCCATGAATTGCAAATACTCTTCTGGAGTTGGTAAGCGTCCCAACAGTGAAGCCACAGCTGCCAGCTCAGCAGAAGCCAGATAAACATTTGCACCTGTACCGAGACGGTTCGGGAAGTTACGGGTAGAAGTGGATACTACGGTTGCACCATCTGCCACACGCGCCTGATTTCCCATACACAATGAACAACCGGGGATCTCAATACGCGCCCCACTCTTACCGAAGACGCTGTAATAGCCTTCTTCTGTTAATTGAGCTGCGTCCATCTTAGTTGGAGGCGCAACCCATAAACGGGTCGGTAATTGGCCTTTATGCTGATCCAGTAACTTGCCCGCAGCACGGAAATGACCAATGTTGGTCATACAAGAGCCGATAAACACTTCGTCAATCTTGCTGTTTGCGACTTCCGATAACAGACGTGCATCATCTGGATCGTTAGGCGCACACAAAATAGGCTGTTTAATTTCCGCCAGATCAATTTCAATCACCGCTGCGTATTCAGCATCTGCATCTGCTTCCAGCAATTGAGGATCTTTCAACCAGTTCTCCATGCCAATAATACGGCGCTCAAGCGTTCGGCGATCACCATAACCTTCTGCAATCATCCACTTCAACAGTATGATATTCGATTGCAAATACTCAATGATCGGCGCTTCATCCAATTTAATAGTACAGCCTGCCGCAGAACGTTCCGCAGAAGCATCGGCTAATTCGAATGCTTGCTCAACTTTGAGTTCAGGCAAACCTTCAATCTCAAGAATGCGGCCAGAGAAAATATTTTTCTTGCCTTTCTTCTCAACAGTCAGCAAACCCTGCTGAATCGCATAGTAAGGAATGGCATGAACCAAATCACGCAGGGTAATGCCGAGTTGCATTTTTCCTTTAAAACGCACCAATACTGATTCAGGCATATCCAGCGGCATGACACCTGTAGCGGCAGCAAATGCCACCAAACCTGAACCCGCAGGGAAAGAGATCCCAATCGGGAAACGGGTATGGGAATCACCGCCTGTACCTACCGTATCCGGCAGTAACATACGGTTCAGCCATGAGTGGATAATGCCATCTCCCGGACGTAGCGATACCCCACCGCGGTTCATGATGAAATCAGGTAGTGTATGATGCGTCGTCACATCGACAGGTTTTGGATAAGCCGCTGTATGACAGAATGACTGCATAACCAAATCCGCAGAGAAGCCAAGACATGCCAAATCTTTCAACTCATCACGCGTCATTGGCCCAGTGGTATCCTGAGAACCCACTGAAGTCATCTTAGGTTCACAATATTCTCCCGGGCGGATACCGCCAGTTTCACAGGCGCGACCTACCATTTTCTGTGCCAATGAGAAACCACGATCACTTTTCTCAACAGCTTTTGCCTGACGGAAAACATCGCTGTGTGGCAACCCTAATGATTCACGGGCTTTCCCGGTCAGACCACGACCGATAATCAATGGAATACGACCACCAGCACGAACTTCGTCGATCAATACGTCAGTTTTCAATTCAAAATTAGAGAACAATTCATTCGTTTCATGATGACGAACTTCACCTTTATACGGGTAAATATCAATCACATCACCCATATTGAGTTTAGAAACATCTACTTCGATTGGTAACGCCCCCGCATCTTCCATGGTATTAAAGAAGATTGGCGCGATTTTTCCGCCCAGTACCACGCCAGCACCCCGTTTATTAGGCACAAACGGAATATCTTCACCCATAAACCACAACACGGAGTTAGTTGCTGATTTACGGGAAGAACCTGTACCGACAACATCACCAACATAGGCCAACGGATAGCCTTTTTTATTCAATGCTTCTATTTGCTTAATGGGGCCAACGGCACCCGCTTGATCAGGTTCGATACCTTCACGGGCATTTTTGAGCATTGCCAAAGCATGTAAAGGAATATCAGGACGTGACCACGCATCAGGTGCAGGAGAGAGATCATCGGTGTTGGTTTCACCTGTGACCTTAAAAACGGTAACAGTAATTTTTTCCGCTAATTCAGGGCGTTCGAGGAACCATTGTCCATCGGCCCATGACTGAATAATCTGTTTGGCATGGACATTGCCTGCCTTTGCTTTTCCTTCTACATCATAGAAACTATCAAACATCAGCAAAGTATGAGAAAGCGCTTTAGCCGCTACCGGAGCCAATTTTTCATCATCAAGAGCATCAATTAAAGCATGGATATTATACCCACCCTGCATAGTTCCCAATAATTCAATGGCTTTTTCCTGTGTGACCAAAGGAGAAGCTGCTTCTCCTTTGGTTATGGCAGCAAGAAAACCCGCTTTAACATAAGCGGCTTCATCTACACCAGGAGGAATACGATTGGTCAGTAGATCTAATAAGAAATCTTCTTCACCTTTAGGTGGGTTCTTCAGTAATTCTACCAGCGCTGCTACTTGAGCTGCGTCTAACGGTTTAGGGACGATGCCTTGAGCTGCACGCTCGGCTACGTGCTTGCGGTATTCTTCTAGCACGACTTTCTCCTCACTCTCATTGTCATTTTATATACCCGGCTGTCTGCACCCGGTAACGATTATCGAAAAACGATCGCCTAAAACAATCGCCTAAAACAATCATCAAGGGTGCCAGGTCAGAGGATTTTGCTCACATAACATCAGAATTATGCTTAGCTTCGGGCGTTTAGCATACCAAAGTTTGAATGGAATGTTAATTCATTCACATAAAATCAACATTGAACCGCGATAAAATTCTGGATAAATAAGTTTGAAGAGTGTATTAAAGTATTAAATGCTGTTTGTTGCTATTTCAATCTGAATATACCTTGGCTGATTCAACTAAGACTAATAAGCTACCGTCTTGATGGTCAAGTTCTGAAAATAGTTCATATCACCCATTAAACCAGAGCAGGAGCATACAGGAGACATATGATGAAAACCAGAGAGCTATTTCAGAATATTTTCTCCAAAATACATATAAGAGAATCACCTAAAGAAAGATATTTTCGATTATTCCAAACCATTATAAAAGAAGTCAGTAAGGATGAAATGTTCATCGCACTGGCTCAAATTAAGGGCAATACATGTGATTGGTGTTCGACATTAAATCCCCCTTCTTACTCAGATATAGAAAGATATAAGACCTTCATTGCCGTATCTCATGAAATAGAAAAGGTCTATCAAGATCCTCAACAAATAAATACAACAAAATATCATCGTTACTTTATCGGCTTAGTGCAAAACATTCCCATCGGGGTAATGACTTTTGTCACAGGAGGTTCCGCTTTTTACAATGAAAGTACAGATAAAATAGGATTTATGCTTACCCATCCTGGCAACCAGGGTTGCGGTAGTTTATTTGTTGAAAAAGCAGTAGAACTTTCTTGTAGTCTGGGCAATGGTGGAGAATTGATGGTAGAAGCAAAACCTTACTCAATTCCTTTCTATGAAAGATTAGGGTTCGAACCTTATGGTTTCGGTCACTTTGAAACTACCCAAATGAAATTATATCCATCTGAGAGTAATGAGTGGGTAGTTGTTGGCAATACTTATCGACTGAGAAAATATATGCCATAATTTTAGCTGTGTAAAAAATGATATGTTTAGAATAATGGGCTGGATGTAAAAGCGGCTTCTATAATAAAAGCCGCTTTTCATCACTATTGCAAAATCTAAAGAATTATTTCTTTTTCTTTGCTTTAGGGTTTGGCAAGTCAGTAATGCTACCTTCGTAAATTTCCGCAGCCATACCGATTGATTCATACAGAGTTGGGTGAGCGTGGATAGTCAGAGCGATATCTTCTGCGTCACAGCCCATTTCGATAGCCAGACCGATTTCACCCAGCAACTCGCCACCGTTAGTACCAACAATAGCGCCACCGATAATGCGATTAGTTTCTTTATCGAAAATCAGCTTAGTCATACCATCTGAACAGTCGGACGCAATTGCACGACCAGATGCTGCCCATGGGAAAGTTGCGGTTTCATAGCTGATGCCTTTTTCTTTCGCTTCTTTCTCAGTCAGACCAACCCATGCCACTTCTGGTTCAGTATAAGCAATGGATGGAATCACTTTTGGATCGAAGTAATGTTTCTTGCCAGAAATAACTTCAGCAGCAACGTGACCTTCATGGACACCTTTGTGCGCCAGCATTGGCTGACCAACGATATCACCGATAGCGAAGATGTGAGGCACATTAGTACGCATTTGCTTATCAACATGGATAAAGCCACGCTCATCAACTTCAACGCCTGCTTTACCTGCATCCAGCGATTTACCGTTTGGTACACGACCGATAGCAACCAGAACTGCGTCATAACGCTGTGGTTCCGCTGGGGCTTTCTTACCTTCCATTGTTACGTAGATGCCATCTTCTTTAGCTTCTACCGCTGTCACTTTAGTTTCCAGCATCAGGTTGAATTTCTTGCTGACGCGCTTAGTGAACACTTTAACAATGTCTTTGTCCGCAGCAGGAATAACCTGATCGAACATTTCTACCACGTCGATCTGAGAACCCAGAGCGTGGTAAACAGTACCCATTTCCAGACCAATAATACCGCCGCCCATTACCAGCAGGCGTTCCGGAACAGTTTTCAGCTCCAGTGCATCGGTAGAATCCCATACGCGAGGATCTTCATGTGGAATGAATGGTAGCTGAATAGGGCGTGAACCCGCTGCGATAATGGCATTATCAAAATTAATCGTTGTTGCGCCGTTTTCGCCTTCTACTACCAGAGTGTTAGCACCTGTAAATTTACCAATACCGTTAACAACGTTAACTTTACGGCCCTTAGCCATGCCGCCCAAACCACCTGTCAGCTGGGAAATGACTTTTTCTTTCCAGAGACGGATCTTATCGATATCAGTTTGTGGCTCACCAAACACGATACCGTGTTGTGCCAGTGCTTTTGCTTCTTCAATGACTTTTGCAACATGAAGCAGCGCCTTGGATGGAATACAACCAACGTTAAGGCAAACACCACCCAAAGTAGAGTAACGCTCAACCAAAACGGTATCCAAACCTAAGTCTGCACAACGGAAAGCAGCAGAATACCCAGCAGGGCCTGCTCCAAGCACCACTACCTGGGCTTTAATTTCAGTACTCATCATGACCTCTTAATTGTTTGTCCGGCGGGTCAGACGAAAAAAACATATTCCACCGGGACGTACACACCGCGAGCAGTTTACAGAATTGTAAATAACCTGAAAAGCGCGTTAACGTGACAGAAATCCCAACCTGCCAGATGCAAGGAGAAAATATCTGTCACGGCAGTAATCATTAGGCCGGTATATTTACCGGCCTTTGCATTACATCACCAAACGGCGGATGTCGCTCATCAATTGATTAATATAAGTGATGAAGCGCGCACCATCTGCCCCATCGATAACTCGGTGGTCAAAGGACAGAGACATAGGCAGAATCAGACGAGGAACGAATTCCTTACCATTCCATACTGGTTTCATGGAAGAACGAGACAGACCCATGATTGCCACTTCTGGCGCATTCACAATTGGTGCAAAACCGGTAGTACCAATACCACCCAGGCTGGAAATGGTGAAACAACCACCCTGCATATCAGAAGCAGTCAGCTTACCAGCTCGTGCTTTCTTGGAAACTTCAGCCAATTCTCTGGACAGTTCCATGATGCCTTTTTTATTGACATCCTTGAATACAGGAACAACCAGACCATTAGGTGTATCAACCGCAATACCGATGTTGACATATTTTTTCAGGATCAGCTTCTGGCCATCTTCAGAAATGGAGCTGTTGAAGCGAGGCATTGCTTCCAGTGCTTTCGCGGCAGCTTTCATCACGAATACCAGCGGAGTGATCTTCACGCCCAGTTGTTTCTTCTCAGCTTCTTTGTTCTGCTGTTTACGGAACTCTTCAACTTCAGTGATATCCGCTTCATCGAACAGGTTAACGTGAGGGATCATGACCCAGTTGCGGCTCAGGTTAGCACCGGAGATTTTCTGGATACGGCTCATTTCAACTTCTTCGATTTCACCGAACTTGCTGAAATCAATTTTCGGCCAAGGCAGCATACCCGGCAAGCCGCCGCCCGCAGCAGGTGCTGCTTCTGCACGTTTAACCGCATCTTTCACGTAAGCCTGAACATCTTCACGTAGGATGCGACCTTTACGACCAGTGCCTTTCACTTTAGCCAGATTTACACCAAATTCACGCGCCAGACGACGGATCACCGGAGTTGCATGAATATAAGCATCATTTTCTGCAAATTCATTTTTGCCTTCTGCTGGCTTGTTTGCTGCCGGAGCGGATGCTGTTTTAGCAGGTTCAGCCGCAGGAGCTGGAGCTGCTGGAGCTGCTGGAGCTGCCGTAGGCGCTGCACCTGCAACTTCGAATACCATGATCAGAGAACCAGTTTTAACTTTGTCGCCAGCAGCAATTTTGATCTCTTTCACAGTACCCGCGAACGGTGCAGGGACTTCCATAGACGCCTTGTCACCTTCAACGGTGATCAGAGACTGTTCTTCAGCGATAGTGTCACCCACTTTTACCATGATTTCGGTAACTTCAACTTCGTCACCACCGATATCAGGTACATTAACTTCTTTGCTTTCAGCTGGTGCTGGTGCTGCTGCCGGAGCTGCTGCCTGCTGAGCGGGTGCAACTTCTGCTGCACCGTTTGCGGATTCAAAGACCATGATCAGTTTGCCGGTTTCAACTTTATCGCCAACCGCAATTTTGATCTCTTTAACCACACCCGCCTGTGGGGATGGGACTTCCATAGAAGCTTTATCACCTTCAACAGTGATCAGGGACTGTTCTGCTTCTACAGTGTCACCGACTTTCACCATGATTTCGGTAACTTCAACTTCATCTGCACCAATATCAGGTACGTTAATTTCAATAGACATTACTCTTTACCTCTTATGCCAGACGTGGGTTAGCTTTTTCTGGGTTGATGTTGTATTTCTTGATGGCTTCTTCAACCAATTTCACATCAACTTCGCTACGTTTAGCCAATTCACCCAGAGCTGCAACAACCACATAAGAAGCATCAACTTCGAAGTGATGACGCAGATTCTCACGGCTGTCAGAACGACCGAAACCGTCAGTACCCAGTACACGATAATCGCTTGCAGGTACAAAGTTACGTACTTGTTCTGCGAACAGTTTCATGTAATCAGTAGAAGCAACAGCTGGCGCTTCGTTCATGATCTGAGCAATGTAAGGAACGCGAGGTTCTTCTGATGGATGCAGCATGTTCCAACGCTCACAATCCTGACCATCACGAGCCAGTTCAGTGAAGGAAGTTACGCTGTATACGTCAGAACCGATACCGTATTCGTCAGACAGGATCTTCGCTGCTTCACGAACATGACGCAGGATAGAACCGGAGCCCAGCAATTGAATTTTACCTTTCGTGCCTTCCAAGTTTTCCAGCTTGTAGATACCTTTACGGATACCTTCTTCAGCACCCGCAGGCATTGACGGCATATGGTAGTTTTCGTTCAGGGTAGTAATGTAGTAATAGATGTTCTCTTGTTTCTCACCATACATACGCTCCAAACCATCATGCATGATGACAGCAACTTCATAAGCGAACGCTGGGTCATAAGAGACACAGTTAGGAATCGTCAGAGACTGAATGTGGCTGTGACCATCTTCATGCTGCAAACCTTCACCGTTCAGAGTCGTACGACCTGAAGTACCACCTACCAGGAAGCCACGGGCTTGCTGGTCACCTGCCGCCCAGCACAGATCACCGATACGCTGGAATCCGAACATGGAGTAGTAGATGTAGAACGGAATCATTGGTAGGTTGTTGGTGCTGTAAGAAGTTGCAGCAGCCAGCCAAGATGAAGCAGCACCCAGTTCATTGATACCTTCTTGCAGAATCTGACCTTTGGCGTCTTCTTTATAGTATGCAACCTGCTCACGGTCTTGCGGAGTATACTGTTGACCATTCGGGCTGTAGATACCGATTTGACGGAACAGACCTTCCATACCGAAAGTACGTGCTTCATCAGCAATGATTGGAACCAGACGATCTTTGATCGACTTGTTCTTCAGCATAATGTTCAATGCACGAACAAAAGCGATAGTAGTAGAAATTTCTTTGGATTGCTCTTCCAGCAGAGAACTGAAATCTTCCAGTGCAGGGATTTCCAGTTTTTCGTCGAAGTTAACACGACGACTTGGCAGGTAACCATTCAGAGCATTACGACGCTCATGCAGATATTTAGATTCTTCAGAATCTTTGTCGAAAGTAACATATGGCAGTTTTTCGATCTGCTCATCAGCTACAGGCACATTGAAACGATCACGGAACTGGCGAACGCCTTCCATGTTCATTTTTTTAACCTGATGGGCAATGTTTTTACCTTCAGCTGTGTCACCCATACCATAACCTTTAATGGTCTGAGCCAAGATCACAGTTGGTTTACCCGTGATATTCTGTGCTTTTTGCAGTGCAGCAAATACTTTCTTAGGATCGTGACCACCACGGTTAAGCGCCCAGATTTCCTCATCAGTCATATCTTTGACCAATGCAGCGGTTTCTGGGTAACGACCGAAGAAGTACTCACGAACATAAGCGCCATCTTTAGACTTGAATGTCTGATAGTCGCCGTCCAGAGTTTCGTTCATCAACTGAACCAGTTTACCGCTGGTATCTTTACGCAGCAGCTCATCCCAACGCTCGCCCCACAGGACTTTCAGTACCTGCCAGCCAGCACCGTCGAAGATACCTTCCAGTTCGTTAACGATTTTGCCGTTACCAGTTACCGGGCCATCCAGACGCTGTAAGTTACAGTTGATGATGAATACCAAGTTATCCAGTTTTTCACGAGTTGCGATAGTGATCGCACCCTTGGATTCTGGCTCATCCATTTCACCGTCGCCCAAGAAAGCATAAACGGTTTGTTTGGAGGTATCTTTCAGACCACGATTTTCCAAATATTTCAGGAACTTAGCCTGATAAATAGCGGAGATTGGCCCCAGACCCATAGAAACAGTTGGGAACTGCCAGAAGTCAGGCATCAGTTTTGGATGCGGGTAAGAAGACAGGCCATTACCACCAATTTCCTGACGGAAGTTGTTCATCTGCTCTTCAGTCAGACGACCTTCAAGGAATGCACGAGCGTAAACACCCGGAGAAATGTGGCCCTGGAAGTAAACCAAGTCACCACCATCATTTTCGTTACGAGCGCGGAAGAAGTGGTTAAAACAAACTTCATAAACAGTCGCGGAAGACTGAAATGAAGCCATGTGACCCCCCAGTTCCAGATCTTTTTTGGATGCACGCAGAACAGTCATCACTGCGTTCCAGCGAATAGCGGAACGGATACGGCGCTCCAAATCCAGGTTGCCAGGGTAAGCAGGCTCATCCTCAACAGGAATAGTGTTGATGTAATCACGGCTTGCAGCACCTGCGGCAACGTTAACGCCACCTTTACGAGCTTCGCTTAAAACCTGATCAATCAGGAACTGAGCACGCTCAACACCTTCTTCACGGATGACCGATTCGATCGCCTGTAACCAATCGCGAGTTTCGATCGGATCCACGTCATTTTTCAACATATCTGACATGGTGTATTCCTTATCTGTTATCTATTTCTAATGGTTGTTGGAGCCTATCTTCCGGTCATACCCTTTGACGAACTGCATGTTATGACCGGAAGATAGGCCCTGCTATATATTGCCGCTAAAACTCTTGGATAAAGAGTTGACGAACTGTACAAACGCAGCAGTCAGGATCTGTACAGTCAAGTTTAGAACCTACCCATTCGGGAATTTGATTTATCAACGATGCCCCAAGGGATAGGCTCTTATTCCTGATTTTGCTGGAGCCGCCTCAATGAACGCTCACGACGAGTATGCTCACGAGTCAGATCCAATAAAACTTCTTCGATAAAGGCCAAATGGCGATGGGAAGCCTCGCGGGCTTTTTCCGGTTCTCTCGCCATAATAGAGCGAAAAATTTCAGCTCTATGGTCACTAACGGCTGCCAACATCTCTTTACGGGTATAAATGAACTCAAAATTACGTCTGATATTTTGTTCTAATATCGGGATCATACAGCGTAATAAATGCAGCAATACCACGTTATGAGCAGCTTCCGTGACAACAAGCTGATATTGCAAGACAGCATCAGATTCCGCATTTACATCACCACTTTGCTGGGCTTCCTGAATAGCAAGATGGCTTTTTTCAATACGTTTAAAATCTTCATTGGTTCCCCTAAGGGCTGCGTAATAGGCCGCAATCCCTTCCAACGCATGTCGCGTTTCAAGGAGATCGAATTGAGATTCTTGATTCTCTGCAATAAGTTGAGCAAGAGGGTCACTGAAACTTTGCCACAGGTTGTTCTGCACGAAAGTTCCTCCCCCCTGACGACGGAACAGAAAGCCTTTGGCTTCCAGTTTTTGAATGGCTTCGCGTAATGAAGGGCGTGATACTTCAAACTGCTTCGCTAGCTCACGTTCAGGCAGCAGCTTCTCTCCCGGGCGTAGCGAGCCTTCGAGAATGAGCTGCTCAAGACGTTGCTCAATCACATCTGATAACTTTGGTTGGCGAATCTTGCTATAGGCCATATCTGCTGTAAGCCATTCAATGAGTAAATGTTGCTTTGGACCATGCCCTAGTTACCTGAATCTTACCTGAATCTTCTTGAACAAATTTCAGCTAAAGAAACCTCACTAACGGGTTGTAGTCAATTGGTAATACCAATTTAGAGTATAGTGTCTTAAAGTAACAAAGTATTCACTAGCTGTCTATAAAGACCTTTAGGCAAATCATAAAAATCTGCAAATTTTAACAAATTATTTTAAATTTTATCAGAAAATTATAACCAAAAGAGATTTTAAAGTAGGATTCCAAAATCGATAATATAGAGAGTGAACCATGGCAATAACACCGGATTACCAGTAAACGCTATATCAGCTATGAATAAAAAGACAATAAAAACAGGTTTAGTATTGTTGAGTGTTCAGACCAAAAGCCAGAGAGATAGTTATCAGACCACTCTTTCTGGCTTTCTATTATTAAATTAACGCGCCATAAATTGTCAGCAATGCAACAATAATCACAATAGTAAATGTAGCTTTTTTAGCTAATGTTACGGCAGCAACTGGCGTCTCTACCGGATTGAGATGGGGTTCTTTACTTAATGCAAATTGAGCCAATTGACTGACGACTTTATATTGCGATGTCCGTAAGTCGCTCAGCGACGCAATCCAAGCTGGCAAGGCTTTCTCACCATGCCCCAACAAAGCGTAAGCAACACCGGCCAAACGTGCAGGAAGCCAATCTAACCAATGTAATATGCCATCAACACCCGATTGTGCTCGCTGTACCGCTGTTGCGTTTTGCGCCAGCCATCCCTGATAGGCCCGGAGGCAACCATATCCCATCAGAATAGCGGGACCAAATTCTCCCAGCACAATCAACCAAAAAATCGGTGCCAGATAATAGCGAAAATTTATCCAGATTAAGGCATTCTGTGTTTCACGTAACCGTTCTTCCTTCGTCACATCAGAAAGTGTCGTATCGGGTAACGTTCCTTGAATCATGGTCAAACGTGCAAGATAACTAGTTTGCTGTTCAGAATCATCATTTCGCACGGCCTGAAGATACCTGCGGTAATCACGACGCAGTTCTCCAGCGCCAATACATAACAAGCTGATAATAATACTGCATAAAATTGCTGGAATGCCAAAAACAACAGAACCAGAAACTTCAATAAGTTTCCATGTCAAGAAAGCAACCAAGACACTCATGCCTAAACTGCCCCACAACGAATAAAATTTTATTCTGGCAAACAATGGAGCTAAATAACGTTCCAACTGCCAATGGTCTCCCATCTTGAAGACCCGTTCCCATGCCAGTATTAACAATAGAATAAAGAGAGTCATCCAACTCACTCCTTCAATAGTTGTTGATAATGTTCCCAGTAAAAATAAGGCCCTGGATCGGTCTTTCTATCCGGTGCGATATCACTGTGTCCCGTGATATTACTACGGATATCAGGATACTGACTGATAAGCAGTTCGGTAACTTCGGTCAGCTTAATGTATTGAATTTCAGTAAACTCCTCATAATCCGTGCCTTCCAATTCAATGCCTATAGAAAAATCATTACATTTCTCACGGTCACAGTAACAGGAAACACCAGCATGCCAAGCTCTTTTATCGAAAGGAACATACTGTACAACTTCTCCATCGCGCCGGATCAAACAATGAGCAGAAACGCACAAATGTTTTATCTCATCAAAGAAAGGATCTTCATTCGGATTCAGTGTTCCCATAAATAATTGGTCGATATAGGGACCGCCAAACTTACCAGGGGGTAAACTGATATTATGGATGACCAGCAATGATGGAGTTTCACCTTCCGGACGCAAATCACAATGCGGAGAAATGACCTTTCTTGCAATATCAATCCACCCTTCATGCAGTTTCACTCTTTTACTCCTCCCTTAATTCACCATAGCCATTCCAGCCAACACAACTGGCTCTACTGAGGAAACACCGTCTATTATACCAATCTAACTTGAAGATGCAGGTTTTAAAATCTGAAAGTTGTCAGTCAGTCGAGTCGTGAGTTCTTTCGCTTTTTCTGGCAAAGTGGTATGAAAAAAGTGGCGAAGGGTTTCACGGAATGTC